>DATHBC010000815.1:0-2276 GCA_035296345.1 Pyrinomonadaceae bacterium
AAAAAAACTGCTCGCCGTCATCGACCACGAGCTGCGTTTTTTAAACGGCAGGCTGAAAGCCTTTGAATTGATTCGCGCCGAAGAAATCGGAAAAATCCGTCACGCGAAATATAATTTTCGCGCTCCGCATCGCGGCGACACCGGTTTGCCGTGGACGTGGTGGAGCGACGCGCGCGCGGGCGGCGGCGCGCTCGGCGCAATCGTCTCGCATATTTTCGATTCTTTGCGCTGGTTTACGGGCGCGGAAATCTCTCAGGTTTTCTGCCAGCTTCAAACGCACGTCAAGCGGCGCAGAGACGCGGCGAGCGGCGAGCCGCGCGAGGTGACGAGCGACGACGAATCGAATTTGATTCTGCGCTTTGCCGACAATGATTTGACCGAAGACGCGACGGCGAACATTTCGGCTTCGATGGTCGAATACCCGTCGTATCAAAACCGCGTCGAATTGTTCGGGACGGGCGGCGCGCTGCGCGTCGAATACGACGGCGAGCTTTTCGTCGGAAAACCCGGCGACGGAGGCTGGCGGAAAGTCGAGATAGATTTGAACGAGCGAATCGAAACCGCCGCGAATACGGGCTGGAACAGCGGTTTTATCGTTTTCGCCGAGAAAATCGTCAAAGCTTTGCTGGCGGGCGAAACGACGGTCGAAAACGCCGCGACGTTTGAAGACGGTTACAGAATCCAGCTCGCGCTCGACGCCGCGCGCGAGTCAAACGACAGCGGCTGCATCATCAGACTTTGAAGCGGCGGGAAAACCGTTGGAAATAAACCGGACAGCGGCTCAATAAACGCGGATTGGAAATTAAAAAACGAATGAATCTGAAATTTTAAATTTGAAATTTCAGATTCATTCGTTAATTTGAAATCTGAAATTTTAAATTTAAAATTAAAGAATGAAAAGCGGGCGGCTTGCTTCTCGAGAGACGCGGATGAAGAAGTTTATAAAAATCATATTAGCGGTTTTGCTCGTTTTGCTCATCGCTTTTCTGTTGATTTTCTTTTTCGTTCTGCCCGCGAAAACGGAAGCCGATTTAAATCCCGTCATACGTAAGCCGCCGTATCGAACCGGCGAAAAGGCGCGGGCGCTGCACGAAAAGCTTCTCGTGGCGGATTTGCACGCCGATTCGCTTTTGTGGAATCGAAATCTGCTGGAAAAAAGCGAGCGCGGGCAAGCGGACGTCCCGCGCCTTCTGGAAGGCAACGTCGCTTTGCAGGCTTTTACGGTCGTCACGAAAACGCCGCGCGGGCTTAGTATCGAACGAAACACGGACGAAACCGATAATATTTTCTGGCTCGCGCTGGCGCAGCGCCAGCCGCTGGAAAATCTTTCGAGCCTGACGAAACGCGCTCTCTGGCAGGCGGCAAAGCTCCACGAATACGCCGAAAAATCAGGCGGAAAGCTCGTCATTATTAAAACGAAAAGCGATTTGCGCTGGTTTCTTGAGCGCCGCAAAACCGAAAAAGCGGTCGGCGGCTGGCTCGGCGTCGAAGGCGCGCACGCGCTCGACGGGAAAGTGGAAAACGTCGATGTCCTGTTCGACGCCGGGTTTCGGATGATGTCGCCGTCGCATTTTTTCGACACGGAAATGGGCGGCTCGGCGCACGGCGTCGAAAAATACGGCTTGACGGAAAAAGGCAGGGAAATGATTCGCCGGATGGAAGCGAAAGGAATGCTGGTCGACGTCGCGCACGCCGCGCCTAAGCTCATCGAAGACGTTTTGCAAGCGGCGACCAAGCCGGTCGTCGTTTCGCACACGGGCGTGAAAGGAACGTGCGACAATCAGCGAAATTTGAGCGACGACCATCTGCGCGCCATCGCCGCGACCGGCGGCATCGTCGGCATCGGTTTCTGGGACACGGCAATCTGCGGCGAAGACGCGGCGAGCATTGCCCGAGCGATTCGCCACGCGGCAAACGTCGTCGGCGCGCGGCACGTCGCGCTCGGCTCGGATTTTGATGGCGCGGTGAAAGTTCCTTTCGACGCGAGCGGCGTCGGCTTGCTAACCGAGGCGTTATTAAACGAAGGCTTTTCCGAAGAAGAAATCGCCGCGATTATGGGCGGAAATGTTCTCGAACTGCTTTCGGAACACCTGCCGGATTAAGTTAAACCAAAAAAATATCGGAGAAAGACCTCAACCGGCTTTTGAAAATCCGGGATGAGTGATAATTTAGATACGATTCTTGATAGATAGGTTATTACCACAACAATCTTAAACCGCATTTCGGGCGCGCGCGTCAGACTAAAGCTGCAAATCAAATTCGTGTTTTCGCTTGAG
>DATHBC010000816.1:0-6493 GCA_035296345.1 Pyrinomonadaceae bacterium
TTCCGCCGAGACTTCCGCCATCGAGCGCACGGCGACCTTGAAAAGCTCGTTGCCTTTCATCTTGAAAAAGTGCATGCGGTCGTCGATGGTTTTGTATGAAGTTCCGAGTTTCGTGCCGCCGCCGGGCGCGTAGAGCTGTTCCTCGTAGCGACCGTCGGAGCGGATTTTGGTGGCTAAGATTCCTTTGCCTTCCGCGACGGGACCTAAAACCGCCGCGCCCGCGCCGTCGCCGAAAATGACGCAGGTCGAGCGGTCGGTGTAATCGACGTATTTCGTCAGAACCTCGGCGCCGATAACCAGCGCGTGGCGAATCTGCCCGGTTTTAATCATCGACTCGACCATCGTCACGCCGTATAGAAAACCGGAACAAGCCGCGAAAACGTCCATTCCCGCCGCGTTCGTCGCGCCGATTTGCGCCTGTATCAGAGCGCCGGTCGAGGGCATAATCTGGTCGGGTGTCGTCGTCGCGCAGATGATAATATCGATGTCTTCGGGTTTCAGGTTGGCGCGTTCCAGAGCCTGTCGCGCCGCCAGAGTGCCGAATTGCGAGGTGTATTCGTTTTCGCCGGCTTTATGTCGCTGTTTGATGCCGGTGCGCGAAGTTATCCAATCATCGGTCGTTTCGACGAGTTTTTCCAAATCGGCATTGGTCAGAATACCGCTCGGATAAGCGTGCCCCATTCCAATGATGCCTGCGTTTTGTGTCATTTTAGATTTTAGATTTTAGATTTTAGATTTGCGATTGGATGCGGAATAAATTCTCGGTTTTTTCCAATCTAAAATCTAAAATCTAAAATCGCAAATTAGATTATTCCTGTTCTTTGACTTCGATGATTTGACGACCTTTGTATTTTCCGGTGTCGGCGTCGACGCGGTGCGGTTTTTTCGGCTCGCCCGTTTCCTTGTCTAAATAAAACTGCGGTATCGGCAGCGCGTCGTGCGCGCGGCGTTGGCGCGTGCGTGATTTTGAATGTCTGCGTTTCGGATTTGGCATAGTAATTCCTTTAGTAAATAAGTAATAAATAAAAAGTGATAGGTGATAAGTGATAGGTGATAAAGTCAAGACTAATTCTTCCCTATCACCTATCACTTATTACTTATTGCATTTTCAAATCTTTCAATGCCGACCAGCGCGGGTCGGTCTCGTTTTCTTCACAATTGCAGTTTACCTCATTCAGATTCGCGCCGCATTTCTGGCACAAGCCTTTGCAGTCCTGGCGGCAGAGAATCTGCGCAGGTAAATCAAGCAAAATATGTTCGCGGACAACGTCCGTCAAATCAATTTTTTCGCCGTCGTATATGGAAACGTCCAAATCTTCGTTTCTCAATACGGCTTCTTTTTCGCTGGTGTAATTTTCTTCGGTGACGAAAGCCGCCTTGAACGAAACATCCAGTTTATGCGTCACCGGAAGCAGGCATCGCGTGCATTCGGCTTCCACTTCCCCGCCGATTTTGCCTTCGACGTCGACCTGCGCGATTCTTTTTCGCACTCGTCCGACGGCTCTGACGGGTTTATCCAGACGCGCCGATTCTTCCTCCAAATCGGGCTGCGAGGCGAAGTCGAAACCGATTTCCGGTTCGGTTAGTTGGATTAAATCTATTATCATCTGCTACAGGCGAAAAACGTTTCAAATAGCGAAAGATACAAAAAGATTTATTATAGCCTATGAGATTCGCGTGTCAAACAAAGGAAAGTTCAAAGTTCAAGGTTCGAAGTTTAGAGCTCGCTCGTCGGGTAAACTTTAAACTTTGAACCTTGAACTTTGAACTCCGGTTCCAATCGCTTCGTCGAGCGAAGCAAAACCTTTCTCGCGCAGGATTTTCGCCAGACCGAAATTAACGTCGCGCGCAAACGTCAAGCCCTGATAAACAAAACCCGTGTAAGCCTGAACCAGACACGCGCCCGCCGCGATTTTGTCAAACGCGTCCCGAGCCGTAAAAATGCCGCCGACGCCGATAACCGGCAGCTTCGCTTTCGAATAACGATAAATTTTAGAGACGACTTCGGTCGAGCGCGCGCCGAGAGGCTTTCCGCTCAAGCCGCCGCTGCCGATTCGCTCGATTTCCGCGCCGGATGCGTGCAGATTATTTCTCGAAACGGTCGTATTGGTCGCGATGATTCCGGCAAGCTTCAGGCGCAGGCAAACGTCCGTAATCGCTTCGATTTCCGCGTCGCTCAAATCCGGCGCGATTTTCAGGAGTAAAGGCAGATTTTTTTTGTTTATTAAATTTAATTCGTCGTTTCTCGCCTGCAAAGCGGTTAAAAGCGTTTCCAGGCTGTCCGCCTTTTGCAGCTCGCGCAGGTTGGGCGTATTCGGGCTGGAAACGTTGACGGCGATGTAATCGGCGACCTCGTGCGCCAAATCGAAGCTGGCGAGATAATTTTCCGTCGCCGCTTCGTTTGCCACGTCCTTGTTTTTGCCGATGTTCACGCCGAGAACGGAGGCGGGACGCTGCTTTTTCAATCTTTCGACGACCGCCGGCGTTCCGTCGTTGTTAAATCCGGCGCGGTTTATCAGCGCCTTATCTGCGGGCAGGCGAAAAAGCCTGGGTTTCGGATTTCCCCGCTGCGGCTGGAAGGTCAACGTGCCGACCTCGACGAAGCCGAAGCCGAGCGCGCCGAGCTGATTGGCGACGACCGCGTTTTTATCGAAGCCCGCCGCGACGCCGAACGGATTTTTGAATTTCAGACCGAAACGCGAAAGCTCGCCGAATTCGTCGCACGCGAATTTTTCGCGAAATCGTCTTTGCAGAAATTTCGCGCTTAAACCGAGTTTCAGCGCATTCAAGCCAAGCTCGTGCGCCGTTTCGGTCGGCATTTTGAAAAGAATCGGGCGAATAATGGAATCGTAAAAGGACATTCGGAAATTATTCGGGCTTTTCCTGTTTCGGCGGCGGATTGCCGACGGTTGACGATGAAACGGGTTTTTTCTCTTTCGCCAGAATTTGCCTGACGATTTCGCGGGTTTCGTCGTAAGTCGGCTCTTTCGGATACATGCCGAAAGTGGCGTGTCCCCAACTGTAATAGCCGTCGAGATGAAAAAGCCTTTCGCCGTCTTTCGGCTTCGGTTTGGTCGTCTCTCTCCAAATCGCGTTCGTAAAAGCGTAGGAACCGAGTGAGATTCTGAATTGAATCTTTTCGTTTTCGTCCAGAATATAAAAAACGTAGCGCAGCGCGCGGTCGCCTTTTAATTCAAAATGCTCGAAAACCATCACTTTCTGCCCGGCAAATTCGGATTGCTCGCGCACGTAAAATTCGGCTTTTTTTAATTCTTCGATTTTGCCGTTTTTCCGGAGGTCGAATAACTCCCGGCGTTCGGCGTCTCTTTCGGACATTTTTCCGAGCGCCTGATAAGCCTGCACCAGCTTTGCTCTAACCTGCCAATCCTGCGCGTCAAGCTCTTTCAGTCTTTTCCACATCGAAATTGCCTGCTCGAAATCCTTCGTTTGAAATGCGGCGAGACCGCCATTGTAGAGCGCGCCCAGAGCGTCCGGAACAACCGCCAGAGACTGTTTGAATTTTGCCAGGGCTTCGGCAGGCTTTTTCTGCTCCATCAAATCGTTGCCCTCCTCAAAAAGCTTTCCGGAGCGGGCGGCTTCCTCGTCCGTGTAATTTTTCGGGTTCTGGGCGGCGGCAAGCGGCGCGCACAAACAAATAATCAATAACGCGATTTTCAGTTTTGCAAAGTTTCTCATTTGAAGCCTCGTATATTTTATTTTTTCAGCGCGAGTTTACCATATTTTTCGCCCGCAATACTTGTAAATCCGAGCATTACTTTGTTACGATTTGCGTCAAGATGGCAGATGAACACAGTTTAGTTGAAAAATCCAGGATAATGGACGCGGCGCGGATGAATCGCGCTTTATCGCGTCTGGCTTCGGAAATCGTCGAAGACAACCAGGGCGCGAAAGGCTTGTATCTGGTCGGCATTCGCCGGCGCGGCGTGCCGCTCGCCGAAAAGCTGGTCGAGAAAATCGAAAATCTCGAAGGCACGCGCCCGATTTTCGGGATTCTGGACATCACGCTTTACCGCGACGACCTTTCGACCGTCGGCGCCAACCCGATTGTCAACCGCACGGAACTCGACGTCGACATCGGAGACAAAAACATCATTCTCGTCGACGACGTGCTGTACACGGGCAGAACTATCCGCGCCGCGCTCGACCAGTTGATGGATTTCGGTCGCCCGCGCCGCGTCCAGCTCGCCGTTTTAATCGACCGCGGGCGCGAGCATCGCGAATTGCCGATTCAGGCGGATTTTACCGGCAAAGTCGTGCCCACGAAAAAAAGCGAGATTATCAAGGTGATGCTTAAGGAGTTTGACGAAGAGGAAGCCGTCGGGATTTTCGAGCGACCCTCGGAAGAATAGAAAAATCAAACGCTTATGAAAAAATTACTGCTTGTTTGTTTGGCTTTGATATTTACCGGTTTTGCCGTCGATGACGTGCAGGCGCAGGCGGAAAACGATATTTTCGGCTATTACACCATCGACGGGCGAGCGCCGGCGGCGTTTGCCGACATCAGCGAGATTCATCTGGCGGGCAGTTACGGCGCGGAGCGGAAGCCGCCGGTTCACGGGATGATTCGCCCGAAAAAGGGTAAAGATTTTCCTTTGCTGAAACCCAAACTCGTCGGCAAAAACATTTCTTTCGAGACGAAAGCCGTCGGCGGCATCAGTTATAAATTCACCGGCGCGTTCGTCAAATTTCCCAATAACGAGGCGCAGCAGGGCGTGATATTGCGCGGCGTTTTGCAGAAATTCAAAGGCAAAACGAAAATTGCCGAAGCGAGAGTCGGGTTTACTTACGAGGCGGGCGATTGATTCGCCTTTTTTATTATCGGCTTTAATCTTTGCGCGCTTTGCGCCTTTGCGGGAGAAGTAAGTCTTAGTTTAGCTGAATACTAATCAAAAAAATTTTCCCGCGAAGACGCAAAGCGCGCAAATTCTCCCGCAAAGGCGCGAAACGCGCAAAGCAGAATGATGAACGAAACTTTTAAGCGCAAGGATTTGCTCGGCATTCGCACCCTGTCGGCAGGCGAGATTCTGAGCTTGCTGAAAACGGCGGAAACCTTTCGCGACGTTTCGCGCCGCGAGGTCAAGAAAGTTCCGGCGCTGCGCGGCAAAACCGTTATCAATCTTTTTTTCGAGCCTTCGACGCGGACGCGCACCAGCTTCGAGCTTGCCGCCAAGCGTCTGTCAGCCGACGCCGTCAACATCAGCACATCGACTTCGAGCCTGACCAAAGGCGAAACGATTCTCGACACGGCGATGAATCTCGACGCGATGGCTCCGCACGTCATCGTCGTCCGTCACGGCTCGGCGGGCGTTCCGCATCAACTGGCGAAAGCGAGCAAAGCGTCAATCGTCAACGCGGGCGACGGAGCGAACGAACACCCGACGCAGGCTCTGCTGGACGCGATGACGATTCGCGAGCATAAGGGCGAAATCGAAGGCTTGAAAGTCGCGATTCTCGGCGACATCCTGCACAGCCGCGTCGCGCGCTCGAACGTTCATTTATTGACCAAACTCGGCGCGACGGTTCGCGTTTCGGGACCGAACACGCTCGTGCCGCCGGAATTTTCCGGTCTGGTCGAAAACGGCTTGGAGATTTGCCCGGACATCGAAACCGCGCTCGAAAACGCCGACGTCGTGATGGTTCTCCGCATCCAGCGCGAGCGGATGGACAAGGCGTTTTTCCCGACCATGCGCGAATATTCGATTTATTACGGCTTGACCGCAAGTCGCCTGGCGCTGGCGAAAAAAGACGCGATTGTCCTGCACCCGGGACCGATGAATCGCGGCATCGAAATCGCCTCGGACGTCGCGGACGGCTCAAGCTCGCTGATTTTAAATCAGGTCGAATACGGTTTAGCCGTGCGCATGGCGGTCTTGTATCTGCTGACGGGCGGAAATAATGAGTGAAGAAATCGTAATTTTGTATCGTCCAATCGGAACGAAGGAATCGGCTTTAATCAAAGCGAGCGGATTTACGGAGTTTCCGCCGCGATTGCCCGTACAACCGATTTTTTATCCGGTTTTGAATGAAGAATACGCGGCGCAAATCGCCCGCGACTGGAATGCGAAATACAATGAAGATAAGGTTGGCTACGTCACCAAATTTGCCGTCCGCAAATAATTTTCAGACAATTATGAAATAAAGATTGCCGGCGGCAGAACTCACGCCGAATACTGGATTCCGGCGGAAGATTTGAGAGAATTTAATTGGAATATTATTGGACAGATTCAATTTATTGCGGAATTTAGAGGTATCTGATGGGGATTGACAGAATCCGGCTTTTCAATAAAAATTTGGCGGATAAGCTTATTTCGCAAAATCTTGAAGTCGATGAAATTTACGGTTTCTGTTTTTTACAGGCTGAAATTTATCTGGATTACTATGGCTGCAACGGCTATTTAAATTTTGATGAGAGCGACGTTATCTCCAGCCGAGAATTTTTCCCCGCCTGTGAAGATGGAGAATTCTTTTTTTT
>DATHBC010000817.1:0-1958 GCA_035296345.1 Pyrinomonadaceae bacterium
GGGGAAAATGTCAAAACTTCCGATTATCGGCAATTTAGCCGATAAATGGGCATAGAAATCCAACACAAAATTCAAAGAACGAAAGGGCAGGTCTAACTCGCTTGCCCTTTACTATTTGCTGCAAAAACCCGCGCGAAAACCTTATCGACGTTTCGCAGGTAGTGCCGCACGTCGAAGACTCTCTCGATTTCTTCGGCTGATAATCTCGCCCGAACGTCGGCGTCCTGCAAAACCAAATCCCGGTATTCGCCGCCTTCGTCCCAGACGCGCATGGCGCTGCGCTGCGCGTAAACGTATGCGTCCTCGCGCGAGACGCCTTTTTGCGTCAGAGCCAGCAGAAGCTGTCCGCTAAAGACCAGCCCGCGCGTCGCGTTCAGATTTTTCAGCATGTTTTCGGGATAAACGACCAGCCCGTCCAAGAGAGAAGCCGTTTTCGCCAGGACGTAATCGGTCGTCGCGCTGGAATCGGGCAAAACTATTCTTTCCGCGGACGAATGCGAGATGTCGCGCTCGTGCCAGAGCGCGACGTTTTCCAGACCGACAATCGAATTGGCGCGCACGGTTCGCGCCATTCCGCAGATTCGCTCGGACAAAATCGGATTGCGCTTGTGCGGCATCGCGCTTGAGCCTTTCTGCCCGGCTTTAAATTTTTCCTGCGCCTCGCGGACTTCCGTGCGCTGCCAGTGGCGCACCTGAAGCGCGATTTTTTCCAGGCTCGAAGCGATGATGGCGAGCGTGCACAGATATTCGGCGTAGCGGTCGCGCTGGATGACCTGCGTCGAAACCGGCGCGGGCTTTAGTCCGAGCCGCGCGCAGACTCTTTCCTCGACGTCCGGCGCTAAATGCGCGAACGCGCCGACCGCGCCGGAAATCTTGCCGACGGCGACCGTGTCTTTCGCTTTCAAAAGACGCTCGCGGTTTCGCTGCATCTCGGCGAACCATAAAGCCCACGTCAAGCCGAAACTCGTCGGCTCGGCGTGTATGCCGTGCGTTCTGCCGATTTGCGGCGTGTCTTTAAATTCAAAGGCGCGCCGCCGCAGAACTTCCAGCAGAGCATCGACTTTCCGCAATAAAATCCCGCACGAATCACGCAGCAGCAGCGCGTTTGCCGTATCGACGACGTCGCTCGACGTCAAACCGTAGTGGACGAAACGCGCCGCTTCGCCGATGTTTTCCGCCAGATTCGTCGTAAAAGCGATAACGTCGTGGTCGGTCGTTTTCTCGATTTCGCCGATGCGCTCGACGGTAAAAGCGGCTTTCGCCCTGATTTCTTCCAGCGCCTCGCGCGGTATCGTGCCGTCTTCGGCGTGAACTTCGCAAACGGCGATTTCCACGTCCAGCCATTTCTGAAATTTATTTCGCGGCGACCAGAGCGCGCCCATTTCAGGCAAAGTGTAGCGTTCAATCATAAAATGAAAACTTCTTCCGGATTTTGGCGAGTGCGCGTATCCTTCCCTGCGCCTGCTGTTTAAGATTAGAATGACCGAGCATCGCCGCCGATGTCAAAAGGTCAACGCCGCTTTCCGCCCCCGCGCGGCAAAATCACGGCGGCAAGCGAAATTTCGAAGCGGCGGCGAGCAGGTGAATATCGCGCGCGGCAGTCGTATAATAGATTGACCGGGTCGGCTGTTTTTCATCTCCCGCATTAGTTTTCGGAATGTGTCAAAACCCGGCTTCGACTGAGCTTTATTAACCATAAGCGGCATATATGTTTCTGCTGGAAACGGAACGACTATTTTTACGACACTTTCATATCTTCGACGCCGAGCCGATGTATCGCGTTTTCGGCGATGCTGACGTGATGCGCTTCGGGGACGGCGTGCAGACCGAGGAATGGGTGCGCGCATGGCTGCATACCTGCCTGGAACGCTGCTATGCAAGCTGGGGTTTCGGACCTTATGCCGTCGTCGAGAGGCGCAGCAGGAACGTTATCGGGTATTGCGGTTTGTTTTTTTTTC
>DATHBC010000818.1:0-2736 GCA_035296345.1 Pyrinomonadaceae bacterium
GTCGCGCCTTTCGTCAGCAAGCTTTTGATTCAGCAGATGGTGACGAGCGACCCGACGCCCGCTTATGTCGGTCGCGTCGCCGCCGTTTTCAATAACAACGGAGTCGGCGTGCGCGGAGATATGAAAGCTGTCATCCGCGCCATTCTGCTCGACCCGGAAGCGCGCGGCAATATCAAGACCGAGCCGCGTTACGGAAAACTGCGCGAGCCCGTGCAATTGCTGACCAACGTTTTGCGGCATTTCAACGTTCGCTCGGCGGACGGCGCGCAGCAAAGCGACGGAAACGTCAACGGACTTTCAAACGCGATGGGACAAAACGCATTCAATGCTCCGACGGTATTTAACTATTATTCGCCGGATTACATCGTGCCGGGAACGACCGTGCTCGCGCCGGAATTCGGCATTTACACGACCAGCACTTCCGTCGCCCGCCTGAATTTCGCCAACACGATGGTTTTCAACCGCCTGAACGTCAGCCAGCCGAACACGCCGCTCGGCACTTCAATCAGCCTGGCGGACATGCAGGCGCTGGCGGCGGCTGATACGACCGGAAATCAACTGATGGACACACTGAATCATAAAATGATGCACGGCGCGATGTCCGCGCAGATGCGAACGATGATTCAGAACGCGGTTCTCGTCGTTCCGTCGAACAATCCGCTGCTGCGCGCGCAGACGGCAGTCTATCTAGTCGCGACCTCGTCGCAATATCAGGTGCAAAGATAGTAAGCAGTGAGCGGTAAGCCGTAAGCAGTTATTTAATTTCTACTGCTTACGGCTTACCGCTCACTGCTCACCGGAGGTAATTATGAAACAGACAAGACGTGAATTTTTAATGAAATCGGGCTGCGCCCTGAGTATGCTGACGCTGGCGACGCAGGCGCGGCATTTCGGCATGATGAGCGCGCTGGCGCAGACGGTCGACGACCGCACTGAGCCCGAAGGCGGAAGCGATTACCGCGCGCTCGTCTGCATCTTTATGGCGGGCGGCAACGACGGCAACAACGTGGTCATTCCGAACCATAACGACGCTAACCTGAGCAATTACGCCGCTTATGCCAACGCGCGCGCCGCGCAGGGGCTGGCGATTCCGCAAAATCAGCTTTTGCCGATTGCCGTGCCGCGAATGAACGGCTTGAATTACGGCTTGCATCCGAGTTTCGGAACCGTCGCGGGCGGCATCAACAACGGCATCCACGAGCTTTGGGCTTTGAACAAAATGGCGATTGTGACGAACGTCGGGACGCTCGTTCGCCCGACGACGAAAGCGCAGTATCAAACCTCGGCGCACCCGAAGCCGTATCAGCTTTTCTCGCATTCCGACCAGGTGGCGCAGTATCAGAGCGGGCGCTCCGACACGCAGTCTTTTACGGGCTGGGGCGGGCGCATCTCCGACCGCCGAACGCAGGCGGCGAATCCGAGCGGCTTGCTTCCGATGATTACCTCCATCAACGGCGCGCAGCTTTTTACCGCCGGGCAGACGACCCTGCCGCTCGCCGTCAACGGCGCGGCAACGCCTCTGAATCAGGTTTTAAATCCGCAGGGCTTCAATACGACCGCCCCGTCGGTGGCGCGCCGGCAGGCGCTCGACAGCCTGCGCGCGATAGATTTAAATTCGGACCTGATTCGCGCCGCGAGCAGCATCACCGACAGCGCGATGGCGGCAAACGCGCAATTGCAGGTTTCGCAGGAAGTGACCGTCGCTTTCCCGAACACGAATCTCGGAAACCAGCTCAAACAGGTCGCGCGGCTGATTAAAAAGAAAGACGATTTGAACATCAACCGGCAAATCTTTTTCTGCCAGATTGGCGGTTTCGACACGCACAACAACCAGCAGAACAACGCGAACGGGCAGGTCGCGCTGCTGGCGACGATGAGCCAGGCGATGCGCGCCTTTTACGAAGAAATGGTCATCCAGGACTTGTCCGACCGCGTCACGACGTTCACGATGTCCGATTTTTCGCGCACGATGAATCCAGCCGGCTCCGGCGCGCAGGTCGGGACGGACCACGCCTGGGCAAATCATATGCTCGTGGTCGGCGGCGCGGTCACGGCAAGCAATTTTTACGGCGTTAACACATCGAACGGAACGCCGTTTCCGACGCTCGCCTTTAACGGTCCCGACGACGCCGACAGCGGCACGAACGCGCGCGGTCGCTGGATTCCGACCGCTTCGGTCGAGCAATATGCCGCGACGCTGGCGCGCTGGTACGGCTTGCCGGAAACCGATATGTCGACCGTTTTTCCGCTCATCGGAAACTTCCCGCTCTCGAATCTGGGTTTTATGCAGCCTTAAAACCGTTTCTCGAAAGCGCAGTAAAAAAGCGAAAGTCGTTTGACTTTCGCTTTTTTACTGCATGACGAGCCGCCTTTATCGTCTGTCAGTTTAGTTTCGTCACTCAAGAATAATTCCTCATAACCGAGCGCCGGTAGTTTTGTTTTTTCACAATCGGCTGGCAGCTATCGACTATCAGTTCTCAATTAATTTGCCTTATTTACTTTCGCCGTCTGATTTTTCGCTCTGCCTGGCTTCTTCCTTCCGCGAATTGGTTCGCGGATTTTCCTTTGTATCCTTATCTTCCCAGGTTTCCTGAACATTTTCTTCGACCTTTGTTTCTTTCTCCTGAACCGTCTGCGGCGGCGGCTGCGGCTGCAGCTGGAATTGTTCCGGCTGCGGCTGTAGGACGGGCATTTGAACGGGCGTCTGCGGTCTTGTTTGCGCGCCGGCGATGGTTA
>DATHBC010000819.1:0-1840 GCA_035296345.1 Pyrinomonadaceae bacterium
GCACGCGAGGCTCGCGGCATCAGTATCAGCGAAGTCGCGGAGCAGACGCGAATTTCCGCGCTCTACCTCGAAGCCATCGAAAACAACGATTACCGGACGCTGCCGGGCGGAATTTTCAATAAGGGCTTTGTCAAATCTTTCGCCAAATTCGTCGGCGTCGATGAAAATGAAGCCTTGCAGGATTACTCGCGGCTGCTCGCCGAACAGGGTACAGACAGCGAGGAAGACCCGAAAACTTATCGCCCGCAGGTCTTGACCGACGACCACTCGCGGTCTTCGATGATTCCGACGCTGATTTTCGCCTTTATCATTCTCGCCTTATTAACGGGCGGCATTTTGTGGGGACTTAGCTATTTCCAGAACAGCCAGAATTTCACGGTCGGCAATAACAACAACACAAATCAGGCGGCGAGCAACGCTGTAAATACCGATACGAACGTTAACACGAACGCCGCGCCCGCGCCGGCGACCGATGAAATCAACGTCGAATTCAGAACCAGCGTAATGGTTTCCTTAACTTACGCCGCGGACAACAGAAGAGTTTACAAAAACGTGCCGCCGAATGAACCGCTGACGGTTAAAGCGCAGCAAAGCGTCAGGCTCAGCTATTTCAAAGGCTTTTCGGACAAAGTCCAGTTGACCGTCAACGGCAGACAGGTCACGCTGCCCGCGCCGCCCGCGAAAAGAAGCGTCGTCGAGTTTGAAATTACAAAGGATAATATCGCGCAGATTCTGCAAAGCGGCGCAATTCCAGCCGCCGCTCCGTAAGCTATGCGACTTTTTTACAAGCGAAAAATTGTTATTTTAAATATTGGCTAGCTTAATCGCGCCCGCCTGAAAAGTGCGGGCAGTTTTGTTTTTGTCTTTAATTCTTTGTTCCTCGCATATCGGGCGCGGCTTCAGTCTCAGCTTAAGCTCATCCCGGCGAAGGACGCGGAACTAATGATAAAGGACTAATATTTTTTATGTTAATAAATGAAATCAAAGAAGGCTTAACATTCGACGACGTTTTGCTGGTTCCGGCGTATTCGGAAATACTGCCGAATGAAGTCGATACCTCGTCGCAGTTTTCCAGAAACATCCGGCTGAACATTCCGCTCTGCTCTTCGGCGATGGACACGGTGACGGAAGCCAGCCTGGCAATCGCCCTCGCGCAGCAGGGCGGAATCGGCGTCATTCACAAAAATTTATCAATCGAGCGGCAGGCGGAAGAAGTCGATAAGGTGAAACGCTCGGAATCGGGCATGATTGTCGACCCGGTGACGATTCGCGACAACGCGCTCGTTTCCGAAGCTCTCAGCATTATGGAGCGTTTTCGCATCAGCGGCATTCCGGTCACGGACGAAAACGGGCTGCTGGTCGGCATTATCACCAACCGCGATTTGCGTTTCGAAACGCGCTTCGACATTCCCGTCTCGGAAGTAATGACGAAACAGCCGCTCGTGACCGTCCCGGTCGGCACAACCCTGGACGGCGCGAAAGGCAAGCTCCAGCAGCACCGCATCGAAAAACTTTTGGTCGTCGACGACAACGGGCTTTTAAAAGGCTTAATCACGGTCAAAGACATCCAAAAAGCCATTCGTTACCCGCATGCCGCCAAGGACGACCTCGGACGGCTGCGCGTCGCGGCGGCGGTCGGCGCGACCGGAGATTTTTTCGAACGCGCGCAAGCCTTAATCGATTCGCGCGCCGACGCCATCGTCGTCGATACGGCTCACGGACATTCCTCGCGCGTCATCGAAGCCGTCAAAAAAATCCGCGGCAGCTTCGGCGACATCGAACTGATTGCCGGAAACGTGGCGACGGCGGAAGCGACCAAAGCGTTGATTGACGCGGGCGT
>DATHBC010000820.1:0-5596 GCA_035296345.1 Pyrinomonadaceae bacterium
CAGGTGCGCATGAGCGTTGACGAAACCGGGCATTATCACCGCTTCGCCGAAATCTTCCGTCGCCGCGGCTGCGGGAAAACGGGCGGCGATTTCCGCTGATTTTCCGACGGCGACGATTTTATCTTTTTCGACGGCGACCGCGCCTTTTTCGATCGGCTCGCCGGAAATCGGCAGAACGTATTCGGCAGAAAGAATTTTCATAGCTTCTCGATAAAAACCGCAGCGCCGATTTTTTTTCGGATTGTTTAAGGTTCATTAAGATAAATTTAAATAAATCCCGATGAATCTTAAATAATCCTATCAAATCGGCGTTTCGTTTTCTTTGCGTTAATTCGCTTTCTTCGCGCTGCGGTATCTTTCCAGAATCGACCTGACGTAGGATTTGGTCGAGGCGATGTTGATGCGGTCGGTAAATTCTTTTTCCGAAAGGCGAGAGCTTTGCGCGTCGCGCGTCCATTCTTCGACGCGGCTCGCTCCGGCGTTGTATGCCGCCAGCATCATCGCTTCTTCGGCGGGAAAAGCGCGATAATTTGCGCGCATTTTTTCCAGATACCAGCAGCCGATTTGAATATTGCGCTCCGGGTCGCGCAAAAATTCGACCGTGTTTTCCGCCGTCTGCCGCTCAAATTCGCGAAAGCCCGTCTCTTTCGCCCATTCGCGCGCGACGGTCGGCGTCACCTGCATCAGCCCGACTTCTTCGTCCGCGCCGATTTGCCACGCGCGAAAATACGTCTCCTCGTAAATAACGCTCCACACCAAACCCTCGTCCAGGCGATAAATGCCCGACTGCCGGGCGATAATCTCATCGTAGCGATGAATCCAGTATTGATTGAAAAAATAAAGCCCGAAAGCGGCGGCGCTGACGAAGAGAATGACCAGAGCGGAGTACAGATAACGACGCATCGTTTAATTTTTACCACAGAAACACCGCAGACACGGAGAAAGAACAGGAGAATAAAAATAATTTTTATTTAAAGTCTCTGCGTCCTCGTGTCCGCGCGGCGGTGAAATCTTAATTAGTTTTCGAAATCTTAATTAGTTTTCTTAAATTGCTTCCAGAAATCCACGGTTCTGAGCGACGAATCGACGCCTTCGTAAGTCGAGCGGCGCGCCGTTTCGTTCAAAACGTGACCTTGCAGCCAGATGTCAGCCCGCAGCATTGCGCCGACGTATAAATCCGCGCCGCTCAGGGTGCGCCGGTTGACCAGGATTTCGAGATTGAAATCGCCCAGATTCAGATAAATCCAGTAAAGGTCGCTGCCCGACATCGGGTTGCGCAGGGCGTTGAAGGAAATAATCTCGCCGCACAAACTCCAATCGTTTTCGTTTTCGACGACCGACAGTGCAAGCTCGTCGTAAGTCCGCCAAAAGGGCGCGGCAGGTTTTTTCAAGACCTCGGCGCGGTAAGCCAGCCCGCACAAACCGACCATCAAAGTATTCTGCTGAAAACTGCTGTTCGTCCCGACCTCGGTCAGATTTTGCAGCGCAAACAAAACTTCCCGCTCGGTATCCTCGACAAAACCGTGGACGACCGCTTCGCCTTCCTCGTCGAATTCGGTCGCAATCCACGGGCTGATGCGCTGGATGTAGCGGGCGCGAAAACCGGGACGACAATCGGCGTAGAAAACCTCGCCCGTCTGCGATTCATACAAAACCGTCCAGACTTCCAGACCTAAGCCGAGCTTCCAGCAGCGACCGTGCAGCACGCCGCCCTTGCGCGTCAGGCGCGAAACCTCGCCGCGCTTGCCGGCGTTTTCCGCTAAATTATTGAAAGCCTTTTCGTTCGGAATCTCCAAACCGATGGCGTCAAAAGCGATTTCCATAAATCAATTTTCGGTCTTCGGGCTTCTGTCGTCGGTCTTTGAAACCTCGTTCCTCGTCTTCTGTCTTTTTGCCTTTTTCCCTGCGCCGCCTGCCCTCGTCGTTTCTGACCGATTCGGCAAACGAATCCATATCGTAATCCGCCTCGCGCGACATTTCTTCGCGGATTTCGTGCAGCACTTCTAAAAATTTCGGGCGACGATACATTACAAAGTGAATAGTAAATCTTTCAACGGGAATAATCAATAGGTTAGGAAATGCGAGGGCTTTTCGATATTATCGGGCACGAAAATCATGCCGGCTTCCCTTTTTACATAAATGAACGTTTTTCGGATGAGACGGTTGAAATCATTCGGCGGATTCTTTTATTTCTTCAATTTCAAATTGGCGTCGGCTATTTTCTTACTGAAAATGCTTTCCGCGTATTTCCTTTCCGCTTCGCAGATATTTGGAGACGCTTCACAGTAAAAAGCGAGCTTCGCGTCAAAATACCGCTTTGCGCTGTGATAAGCTTCGAGCGCCCGTTTATACTTGCCCAATCTGTAGGCGGCATCGCCTTTGTCCATATAATAATTGACGATAATCCGCGCCTCGTTTGGCTTGGTCGCATTTTTCAGCGCGTATTCTATCGCCGTATCGAAATCGTCCCAGAGCGAATATTTCAAATACCGCCTGTGCAGACGGCGAATTTCTTCGAGCAGTTCGCGGTGTTCGCTCAGAATTCTGCCGCGATTCCAGTAATGGGCTGAGATTGTCAGATAAAGGTTTGGAATGCCTGTTTTGCAGTCGTCCGCAAGACGAGGTTTTTCGGCGCAGGATTTCCGCATCAAGCGAATCGACTCTAACTGGTCTGCCACAATGACATCGAAATAGGCGAAAAAATCAACTAGTTTAAATAATCGCGCCCGCGAGAGCAGCGTGCTGACGCTATTCGGGTCGAGCTGCATTGCTTTATTGAAATCCGTCAGGGCTTTTTCGGCGTAAGCGGCGCGCTCGGATAAATTTTCGGTTACTTCGTAAAGCTGCAAATAACTCATCCCGCGGTCTTCATACAGAGAGGCGATAAGCGGTTCTTCGCTGATGTATTCATCCTGCATCGGAATATATTCTTTAATTCCCTTATAAAGTCTTTTCGGGTCGCGCGGTCCGCCCTCACGAGGACCGTCATACGCGCTTGGCGGCTGTCTGCCGTTTATATAATAGTTAATCGCTATATACAGTTCCGATACAAGGTTTGCTTCAATTCTCCTTCTAAGCTCGGAAGGAGTCGGCGGCTTGGCTGGCTGCGCGACGGCAGGCGAAACGGAAAAAAATACACAAAAGAGCGAAAGCGAGATTGCCGCGCCGTTCGCAAAAATAACTTTGGCTGAACTGCTCCGCATCGACATTAGTTTTAAATACTGTGAATCAGAAATTCCGGCGTCACGATCATCGGCACGAAAAAGCCCGCCGAGACGTTGAAAACGCGGATGCGCGCCTGTTTGCGGACGTTTGCGAGATGCCCGAAATTCCACGTCACCAGATAATCTATCTTGTGAAACGAGGCGAGCGCGACGTGCAGCGCGTCTGCCAGATATTTGCGATGAAAGATGCCGCGCGAGATGTAGCCTTCGGCGAGAATCACGGCTTCTTCGGCAAGCTCCAGATTTTTGAGCGGCTCGATGAGCTTCAGGTAACCCGTCCGGTGCGGTTCGGGCACGCGCCCCAGCTCGCTGCGGACGAGCGGCGAGACATAGGGCTGGTATTCCGAAAGCTCGTGCTCCCACCAGCGAATCGTCAAATCGCGCCGAAACGGCTCGCCGTTGTCCAGATATGCGCCGACGACCGAAGTTTCCAGATATAAACTCTGTTTCATTCGGGTTTGAGCGCGCCGCCGACGCCGGAAGCGACCGGCTCGAACGTCACGCGCGAGTTTTTAAAATCGAACGTCAGGCGATAGTTTTTCAGAAAATTTCCGCCCAGAATTCCCGCCTGCTCGAAGCCGGAAGTTTCGTTGATAATGTCCAAATCCAGCGCGATGGCTTTGATTTTCTCGCGCGTGTGATTGCCGAACGTCACGCGCGGCAGCAGAAAAGCCGAGACGCCTTCGGTCACGCCCGCCGCGCCGACGACGCGCATTTTCTCGCTGGAAATATATTTATTCACTTCGTTTAAAGCCGCCACTTCCTGCGAGATGACCGAAACGCTCGCGCCCGTATCGACGATAAAATTCAGCGGCGTTTCGATGCCTTCCAACTGCACTTCGCCGCTCAGGTAGCCGCTCGAAGTCAGTCTCAGCGGCTGCGACGGCAGATTGCCGCTTTCCGCCGCCGTCGTCGCTGCCGTTTCTTCAATCCCGCTGCGCCGCACCAGCGAAAAAGTCAGCGCGCCGTAATCGAGCGTCGTTAAAAATTTCGAAATCAGACCGAGCCCGATATAGCCGTCGATTTTTTCGTCGTTTTCGTGAAATTTTCTGATATAGACCGGCACGTTCTGAATTTTCACTTCGCCGATGCTGATTTGGCGCAGAAAGCCGTAGACGATTTGAAATTTCCCGTTGCCGCCGACGGCGCGCGCCAGCCCGCCTTTGGTAATCGGTTTGATGTCCAGACGGCGCGAAACCTCTTCGCTGATGACGGAAATTCCCGAGCCGGTATCGAGCACAAAGCGGAGCGGCTCGTTGTGTTTTCCGATTTTGACTTCGATAACCGGACGGTCGCGCAGCAATCTGACCGGCACGGTCGTTTTTTCTTCGCCCAGGGCGATATACAACGCCTGCTTGTTGCCGAGAAAACGCAAAAAGTTAATCAAGCCCTTGATGCGCGCGCGGCGTTCGTCGTCGGCGTCCTGCGAAATTTGCAGAAAACGGTCGTAAGCTTCGGCGGCTTCCTTGTATCTTTCGGCGCGGGCGGAAACCTGCGCGCGGGCGAAAACGTAATCCGCCTCCTGCGGGTCGCGATCTTCGGCGGCTTTTAAAAATTCGAGGCTTTTATCAATCCGGTTTTCGTAATAATCGAGCAGCCCGAGTCCAGCCCACGCCAGCGCCTCGCCCTTGTCCAGCTTCAGCGCGTTGACGAAACACAGCGCCGCCTGCTTGAAATTTCCGGCGTTGAGCAGCGTCGCGCCCAGAACGGCAAAGGCGTAAGCGTTCTTCGGCTCGTTTTTCGCCACCTCGACCGCGTAATCGTAAGCTTCGACCAGATGCTTGCGCTTCATCAAAACGAATGCCAGCTTGATTTTGGCTTTCGAGTCCGCCGGATTTTGCTGGACGACGCGGCGCAGCAGCTTTTCGGCTTCGAGCAGTTGCCCTTTGCGGACGAGCTTTTCCGCCTGGCGGACGGCTTGACGCGCGTTTCCCGGCTCAATCTGCTGCGTGTCGGCATCAGCCGGAACCGCTGCCGGCGTCGCCGCGAGGCAGAAAAACGCAAAAGCCAAGCCGGTCAAAACGATTTTCGTTCGTCGGCAGGACGGCGGCAATAGCAGTAGTAACGGAAAATTCAACTTTCGCAGAACTTCACTTTTCATCACGAAAACTCCTTTTCCCCGGCTTGTTTTTTCACTTGAGGATTTCGCCCGTTTTCAGCGACCACAAAACTAAATCCATCTCATCGAAATCGATTTCCAGTTGGCAGGCAAAATTCTTTAATTGCTGTTCAACCCTTAGATACTTGGCGCGCGTATTTGGTGGCTTCGGGTCGTCGATAATTTTCAATTCCGCGAGGCTGCGCAAGATATGCTTGTCCAGAATGGCGTAGCCTTTCAGCCCGACGTTGCGCAGAAAATGGCTCGCTTCCTT
>DATHBC010000821.1:0-1858 GCA_035296345.1 Pyrinomonadaceae bacterium
TGCTGGAAAACATCTATCGCTTTGTCGAAGAAAAGGGAATGAATCCTTTTCAGGCGGCGATTGAAGGCACTCGCGAAATCGGTCTTGCCGTTCTCGCCACCACGCTTTCGCTTCTCGCGGTGTTTATTCCGGTCGGATTTATGACGGGCATCGTCGGGCGTTTTATGTCCTCGTTCGGTCTGACCTCGGCGGCGGCGATTGCCGTCAGCCTGATTGTCTCGTTTACCTTAACGCCGATGCTCGCCGCGCGCTGGATTAAGCCGCACAGGGAAAAGGAACCGGACGAGCAGCGCGACGCCGAGTTTGCGCAGTCAGAAGAACACGGCAGCCACGAAATCCTGCGCGGCGCGGAATCGAATACGGCTTCCCTGGTCGAGCAGCGAAAAGAGGAAACCGAAAAAGACAGTAAGGATTCGTGGTTTTACAGCAAGGTCGAAGGCGTCTATATGTGGATGCTGAGGCTTTCGATGCGGCATCGCTGGGCGATTGTCGTGCTCTGCATCGCGGCGGTCGTTTCGATTTACCCGCTTTTTAGAATGGTCGGAATGGCTTTTCTGCCCGACGAAGACGAATCGGCTTTTCAGGTCAGCCTGCGCGGTCCGCAGGGAACGAGCCTCGCCGCGACGCAATCCATTCTCGACCGCATTTCGCGCGACATTCGACAGCAGATTCCGGGCGTGCAGAACACGGTCGTTCTGGCGGGCGGCTTCGGCGGCGGCGGCGGCGGCTCGTCAAATGCCGGCTCGATTAACGTCGCTTTAGCGCCGGTCAGCGAGCGAAAATTTTCGCAAGCCGAGTTAATTAACCGGACGCGCGGATTAGTCAGAAGATACCAGTCTAAAGATTATCGCGTGAATGTTTCGGGCGCGTCTTCAATCGGTTCGAGTCTCGGCTTGGGACGCGGCGGTTCGGGCGTCGGTTTTTACATCGCCGGACCCGACATTCAAAAGCTCGACGAATATTCCAACGCGCTGGTCGAAAAGCTGCGCGCCGACGAAACTTTCCGCGACGCAGACCGCTCGCTGGAGCTCGGCAGCCCGGAAATCCGCGTTTTGATTGACCGCGCGAAAGCCGCCGATTTGGGCGTCGAAGCGGGCGACGTGGCGCAGGCGATAAATATTCTTTCCGCCGGGCAGCGCGTTTCGACGTTTGCCGAAGGCTCAGACCAATACGACGTGGTCGTGCAGGCGGACGAGCAGTATCGCCGCTCGCGCAATAATTTGCAGTATTTCACCGTCCTGTCGTCAAACGGCGGAACGGTCGGCTTGGAAAAACTCGTCCGGCTCGAAGAAGGTTTGAGCCCGGCTTCGATTAACCGTCTGAATCGCCAGCGTCAGGTGACGATTTCCGCGAGCCTGCCGCCGAACGCTTCGGAATCGGACGCGCTGGCGCGTTTGCAGCAGCACGCCGCGTCCCTGAATATGCCGCAGGAATACCGCACGGGCGTGACCGGGCAATCGCAGGAATTGCAGCGCGCTTACGACGCGTTTCTGCTCGCCTTTCTGCTTTCGTTCGTCTTTATGTATCTGATTCTGGCGGCGCAGTTCGAATCGTTTATTCACCCGATTACTATCCTGCTGACCTTGCCGCTGTCGGTTCCGTTCGCGCTGATTTCGACGCTGATTGCCGGGCAGACGCTGAATATTTTCTCGGCGCTCGGCATCCTGCTGCTTTTCGGCATCGTCAAGAAAAACGCGATTTTGCAGATTGACCACACGAACGGTTTGCGGGCGAAAGGAATGAATCGTTACGACGCGATTATTCAGGCGAACCGCGACCGTCTGCGTCCGATTCTGATGACGACCATCGCGCTCGTCGCCGGGATGATTCCGCTCGTCATTTCGACCGGCGCGGGCGC
>DATHBC010000822.1:0-3639 GCA_035296345.1 Pyrinomonadaceae bacterium
AATGAGTCGGGATTCGGAAGCCGGGAGTCGAGCGTCGGCAGTTGAAATGCGAGAGTTATTTTCCTTTGGCTCGCGCTTCTCAAATCTTTTCTCGTTCCTTTTTTCTCTGGACTCTCTACTGCCGAATCTTTCTCTCGACTCTCGACTCTCGACTCTCGACTCTTTCTCCAGACTTCCGACTCTCGACTTTTTTTTCATAACAGATGCCATTGCAGGCGCGAGTATTTGGTAAATTGCGCCAGATTGTTAATCGTCGTGACGTTTCCGAAATCGAAACGCCCGAAGCTTTTCCTTTGCACCCCGCGCGATTCGCGTTTTTCTTCGGCTTCCCAGACTTTTCCCAGAACGTCTCGGATTTCGAGATAATCGCCGACGAATTTTGCCTCGGGCGCAAAAGCGCGCAGTTTTTCGACCAGACGGCGCATATTCTCGCGCGCCAGAATTCCCTTTTCCGCGCTGAGACAGGAAAAATCGAAACCGCCCGAAACGATTCGATAGCCGACGGAATCAGCGCGCGTGTAGAGGTCGATTAAAAGCTCGTCGGCGCTGGTTTCGGTCGTGTCCAGAACTTTGTTTTCGCGTTTCCTGCGCTGCTCGGTCGTTTCGATGCGGCGTTCAAAGAGCGCGCCCGTGACGATTAAGCTCAAATCTTCGCGCCGGATTTCGGCGATTTCATCCGCATTGAAAAGTATCAGGACGATTTTGTCTTCATAAAACTCGATTCCGCGCAGTCGCCTTTGAACCGTTTCGCTTTTCAGGTCGTCCTCGTCGCTTAAAATCACGGTTTCAAAACCGCTTTCGCTTAATCTTTTTTGAATAATCCCGGCTTCTTTGGCGGAATCGGCGCGCGTCAAAGGCAGAGGCTTTCCGGCAGCGATTAATTTGCTTAAATCTTCGGTTTCCAGCCGCGTCATTCCGGCAGCCTGCTTTAATTTCGCGTCATCGCAGGTTTTGACAACGCCGGGCAAGACGATTAAATTAAAACCTTTTTCCCACGTTTCCATTTTGCGCGGCTGCGGTTTGATAAATTCCGCCTGCTCGGCGGAAACCGGCAGTTCCGCGCCGCAATAGAAGCATTTCAGCCGCGTCGGCGGACTTTTGCGCCCGCATTTCGGGCAGGAAATCATTTCTTCCGCCCGGAAGGCGTGAATTTCCGGCTCGGCAAGTTCCGGTTCGGCTGAAACGTCTTTTAACCGCCGGTCGGCGTGAATTTGTTCGGTCTTTTTTTCCATCGCTTTTCGATTATACGATAAATTTAAAATTCGGCGGTTAATTTTCGCTTGACCGATTCGATGGCTTAACGGCAGACTATAAAGAGTTATACGAATCGTTTTTATTGTTTTTTGACAGCTCGGGCGCGAAAGAGAAAAGTTATTAAATCAGTCCATATTTTCGGCTATTTGAAAAGTTTTTATCAACCTTTTAACCAAAATTCATCTCTCTTTTCGGAAATGCCCGCCGGTTGTCCATTTTTTATCAAAGAGGGTTAACAAAAATGCAGATTGAAACTGCTACGGCTTCCTGGCATTTCGGAAATCGAGGTCGCGTCGCCGTCTTTATCGACGGCAATAATCTTTTTCACGCGGCGCGTTTTCATACTATCGACATTGATTACAACAAGCTTCTGCGCGTGCTGCTCGGCGACGGGCGGCTTTTGCGCGCCTTTTTCTACACGGGCGTCGATGCCGGCGCGGAACGCCAGCAGGGATTTCTGCTGTGGATGCGGCGCAACGGTTTTCGCGTCGTGCAGAAAGAGCTGAAAACTTTTTACGACGGCACGCGCAAGGCGAATCTGGACGTGGAAATCGCCGTCGATATGCTCAGCCTCGCCGAAAAATACGACACGGCTGTGCTGGTTTCCGGCGACGAAGATTTTGTTTACGCCGTCAACGCCGTCGCTTACAAGGGCTGTCGCGTCGAGGTCGCCGGCTTTCGGTCGAACACCGCGCCGCGGCTGATTGACGTCGCGGATTTTTTCATCGATTTGGGCGATATTGCCGAGCTTGTCCGAAAAGATATTACCAGCGAGCGATACGAAGTGCCTTCGTTCGTGCCGCCGGAAGAATTACCGCCGCCCGCTGTTATCAGCCCGAATCACGCGGCAAACGATTATTCGCGCATCGCGCGGGAAATCAACGTCGAGCCGCCGAATTTTGCCGAAACTTCCAATAATTCCGCCGCCGATGACGACAGCGGCAACAAGAGCGGCGGCGGCAGCCTGTCGAATTTTATACGCGTTACCGACGAAAGATAAATGAAACTTTTTACGCCGAACGAAGCCAGCGACCTGATTCCCGTCGTGCGCCCGATTTTACAGAAAATTCAAACGCGCCACGAGGAAATCGCGCGTTTTCGCGAGGCGGCAAAACTGGCGGCGGAGGCGGCGAAATCCGGCGGCGGCGGAATGGAAGGCGGCTCGCGTTACGTGAAACTGCTTTACGAGCTGGGCAAGCTGACTTTGGAAATCGACAATCTGGGCGTGCAGCTTAAAGATTACGCGCGCGGGCTGATTGATTTTCCGTCGTGGCGCGAGGGTCGCGTCGTTTTGCTCTGCTGGAAGCTGGGCGAAGACGACGAAATCCGCTGGTGGCACGAGGTCGAAGCCGGATTCGGCGGACGCCAGCCGCTGTAATTTCCGGCTTTTCTTATTCGCAATACGGCTTTTTTTCCAGTTTTTCGCGTTTTTTTTGCATTTTAAGCCAAAATTCCCTGTATTTTCATAAATTTACTATTGACGACTTAAAGTAATTCCTGATAGTCTGTTCACAGTTTGGTCATATCATTTGGTTTTTCAACCAAAACTCGCTTTTCACTTTTTCCAATTTTCAATTTTTAAAACTATGAATTGTCCCGGTTGCAATAAAAATTTGGCTTCTAGTTTGTCGGTTTGCCCGAGTTGCGGAACGATGATGAACGATTCCGTGCGCGAAGAACTGGCTTTGAAAATTTCCCCGATTGTCAAATCGGCAAAACCCGCGATGCAAAAAGAAATTCCGAAGCCGTCGATTCCGCCTTTATCGACGCCCGTCCGACAGCAGTCCCCGCCGCCGATAGTGCCGCCGACTGTTCAAAGTCCGCCGATGCAGCCTGTCGCCGCTGCCGTGATACATTCTTCGCTTCAGCCGCCGCCTGAGCGTCGAGCGCCTGAAATAATCGAGCAGCCAGCGATTCAGCAGGCTCCGATTCAACAAACTCCGATTCAACAAACTCCGATTCAGCAAACTTTGATTCAGCCGACGACGATACCAGCCAAACCTGTCCAGCCGGCGGCGCAAAAACCGCAGACTTCGGAAATCGTCGGCAAAGTGACCAGCCCGACGCTCGTCGATTTTCGACATAAGAACGCCGCCGTTCCCGAATGGCGTCTGCATTTGCAAAATGCCGTCCGTAAGCGCCACGACCGCAGCGGCGGCAGCAGCAACAGCCAGACGCAGCAAACCGAGACGGTTTCCAATGTCGTCGCCGCGCCGCAGGCGATGACGCTCGCCACCAGCGGCGCAACTGCGCTGCAAGCCGAGCCGGTCGCGCAAAGCAATCCGGTTGTCGCGGGCAATCCGAAGCTGGAAGCCGCGATGCGCCGCATCGAGCAATCGCGCCAGATGTATTACGCCGAAGAGGAAAAACCGAAACCGCAGCTCA
>DATHBC010000823.1:0-7991 GCA_035296345.1 Pyrinomonadaceae bacterium
GGTCAAATTCATCATAAGACTGTTGAAGAAGACATAGTCCTGACTTTCTGATTTCGATTGCCTCCGGTTTCTCGGCAAGAAATCGCCGGCACGGAGCATTTGTTGCGCGGTTCCATTCACCATTAGTTTACTTTAGCCACATTAAAGGAGACCGATTTATGCAAAGCCCACAAAACTGGTTTGTCGAATCTCAGGGACAAATCTTTGAAGCCGAGCTTGAGGAATTAAAACAATGGATTGCCGAAGGCGCGGTTTTGCCTTCGGATAAAGTAAAGCGCGGAAACCTGCGCTGGCTGGCGGCGGAAAAAGTGCCGGAGCTTTATGCTTTTTTTAATTCCAATGATTTTACGCCCGCGCCTTCCGTAGTGGCGGCGACGAATATCGCCAAGTTTAACAACGAGGATTTCCTGACTCAATTTGCGTTTGGAAACTCGCCCGGAGAAGCCTCTTTGGATGCTGAGGCTGAAAAGATTTGTTTCACGCATCGGGATTTACAAGCCGTTTTTGTCTGCGACGTCTGCAAGAGCTTCTTTTGCAAAACCTGTCCCAATTCTTACGGAACGGTGAAAGTTTGTCCTCTTTGCAGCGGATTGTGTCGCCACGCCGACGCCGCCGCCGACATTCACAAATCAATCGGCGCGATTAATAAACCTTATTTAAAAATCGACGCCGATATTAATAATTACGGCAAAGCGAATCAAAACGGCTGCCGGACTTCAAATGCCGCACGGGCAGAGTTCTATCGAAACCCTTTAATTTTAGCTTCGGCAGCCGTTGTTTTCAGCTTAATTTTAGGCGCGGTATATTTTATATGGTATAAATATGTTTGACTCACCTATCTTAATTGCCGGCACACCGATTGAATATGAATTGGAGTTCAATATTTACCACTGTTTTCGCATTGCTGGTATCGGCGGCTTGTAGTGTTGTCCATGCTCAGGATTTTAAGACGGATGTCTGGTCGGAGGATTTCGCTCAACTGAAGCGGGAAATGTCGGCGCAGTACGCCAATCTGGATTGGGCTATCGAGGCTCGCGGACTCGACCTCAAACAGTTGTCGGCGCAAACCGAATCTCGCCTGCTCGCGGCGCGCAGCGAGAGCGAAGCGAAAAAAATAATCGAATCATTTCTGGATGCTTTCGGAGACGGACATTTAAGCGTTCAATGGATGCAGAATAAGGATAATAATTCTTCGCCCGCTGATAATACGCAGCCGAACAGCCCGATACCTTTATGCCGGCGACTCCGCTACCAGAGTCACAACCAGACAGCCAGAATCGCTTTTAACAGGCTGAACAATTTTCGGGAAATCAGCACTGAAGACTCGAAATATTTCTCCATCGGAGTTCTGCGCGTCGCCGCCAGAAGGGATGTCGGCGTAATCAGAATTGCTGTCTTCAGCGAAGAGGCGTTTCCCGATTTATGCGAGCAGGCGGCGACCGAATTGAGTTTGACGAACGATTCGCCGTGCGACGACGAATGTGATGAACGGGTAGAACGACGGGCGGCAAATCTGCTGACGGCGGCGCTTGCCCGGCAGATTGAAGCTCTCAAGCGCAATAAGATAAATGCCTTGCTGGTGGACATCACCGGAAACGGTGGAGGGACCAACTGGACCGAACCCGCCGCTCGGACGCTTTCGGCGAAATCGCTTCGTTCGCCGCGCCAGCAGTTCATCCGGCACGAGCATTGGACGAAGCAATTAAAGAGGCGTCTGGAAATTATCGAAGCCGACGCCCGCCAGGTGTCGCCGCCGAATCGAGAGCTTTTACGGCAGGGCGCAAATCTTTTGCGAAAGGCTATATCGGAGTCGCAGCAGCCCTGTGACCGCATTGGCGTCTGGGAGAATCGGAAGCCGGACTGTTCGCTGGTTGCGGAAACTCCGCCCTTATACCCGCAGAGCGTTCTGCCTTTTGCCGAGCCCGGTTCGCTGCCGGATAAACCGTCAAGCCGTTTTCTTTTTTATCCGAGCCGTTATGCGTATCGCGAGGGCGTTTATTCGGGACGATTGATGATACTGGTAGATCAGGGAACGTGGTCGTCGGCGGAATATTTCGCGGCGATGCTGCGTGACAATAATGCAGCCGTGATTATCGGCGAGCCGACCGGCGGAGCAGGCTGCGGTTACACTAACGGAGGAATACGGACATATCTGAAAAACAGTCGCGCCAGAATAAAAATACCGGATTGCGTGCGGCTTCGAGCCGACGGCACTAACGAAGTGGCGGGCATTACGCCTGACCTGTTAATTTCGTGGCGACCGAACGATAGCCGCTATCAAAGAGTAAAACGAGTCTCTGATGCGTTGTCGGAACATATAGATAATGTGAATCAAGAGTAGAAATAAGTAGATTGTTTCCTTTGCGCTCTTTGCGCCTTTGCGGGAAACGATTTATCCCGCAAAGGCGCAAAGTGTGCAAAGATAAGGCTTATTCATTCGTCTGATTTTCTACTCTTGATTCACATAGATAGTAAATTATAATCCTCAATAGACGTATTTGCACGGGTCTTCACCGGTAAAGTTATTACTTGACGAAGTATCGGCGCGCCGCCGTCTGAAAGCTCTCTTTTCCCGCCGGGCAACAAATTGCTAAGCTAATAATCGAGCGATTATCAGAGGGCTGAATGTGCTATGAATAATTTTCCTCGACAAGTGCTTCGTCAGATTCTGAGTAAATACGGCAGGGAAATTTGCAGCGACGCGCGCCGGTGCGAAGGTCTGCTGAATGACTTGTGCGGAGCATACCGCAGGGAGATAAATGTTCTGGTTAATGCCGTCGAAGAACGCGTTCCGCTCGACTTATTAGCCGGAGCCGGTTCGATACCGCCTCAATTACTTTTAGCCAAACTCGAAAAACGACTGGAAGACCAGACGGCTCTGACGGCGGAAGCAGCCGGATGGGCGGTTGAATCATGGGCGCTCGCTCTGGGTGTGACGACTGAGGCGGAGATTGAAAAGAGACGGCAAAAGCAGCCCGGCACGGCTGCGCCGGCGAAAGCCGGTACAATTGCGCCGCCCGAATCCCGGGACAAAGCGGCAAACCGGGATGTTTCAAACATCAATCAGCCTAGCCCGCAGCAATCGTCCGAAACACAGGCTCCCGTTCCGCAGTCGAAAAATACACCTTCGG
This sequence comes from Pyrinomonadaceae bacterium, assembly GCA_035296345.1. Taxonomy (GTDB): domain Bacteria; phylum Acidobacteriota; class Blastocatellia; order Pyrinomonadales; family Pyrinomonadaceae; genus JALZHR01. The sequence goes on from DATHBC010000823.1 coordinate 3,132, forward strand.
CAAAACGCCTGCCGGCTAAAATCCCGCCTGTCTCGCCGCCCGCTTATTCGCCGCAGAATAATCAACCGCCGGCTCAGGCGCAGAGCGTAAATCCCCATCCTCAGCCGGTGAATCCGGCGAAGGTCCGGAAAAGCCCTTTTCGTCTATTTCGCGGCTGCCTGATTATAGTTTTTCTTTTCGCCGTCGTATCCGTCGCGCTCATGTTCGGCGTCCCGTACGTCGTTAAAGTAATGCGCGAAACGCAAAGCGAAAGAAACGATGAGCCGCCCCGCTTTCCCGCTCGATAGATTCGTATGACATTAAAATACATTCAGCGTATAAAATTCGTACATAAATCAAATCATATTTAATATAAACCAATAAATTCAAGCTTCTGTTTGTGGCAAAGCTTTTGCTTGAAAACTCTTTTTAAACATTAACGGCTATTCGTTTGGCAGCCGATACAAAGTCAAAAGGAGAAATCAAGAATGATTAAACGACCGGGCGGCGAACTCGCTTCGAGACCGCTTCATTTTATCTGGATTGCCGATAGTTCCGGCTCGATGGAGCAGGACGGAAAAATTCAATCGCTCAATACCGCGATTCGCGAAGCGATTCCGCACATGAAAAAAGTGGCGGAAGATAATCCGAACGCGCAGGTTCTGGTGCGCGCCGTGAAATTTTCCAACGGGGCGCAATGGCATATTTCGCAGCCGACGCCCGTGGCGGATTTTGCCTGGACGGATTTGACCGCCGAGGGCGAAACCGATATGGGCAAAGCTCTGGAACTGGTCGCCGAACAATTAAAAATGCCGCCGATGTCGGATCGCGCTTTGCCGCCGGTGCTGGTTCTGGTTTCCGACGGGCAGCCGACGGACGATTTCGGCGCCGGGCTGAAAGCTTTGATGGAGCAGCCCTGGGGCAAAAAAGCCGTGCGCATCGCTATTTCAATCGGACGCGACGCCGACCCGGAAGTTTTGCAGGAATTTATCGGCAATCCCGAGCTTAAACCGCTCGCCGCCAACAGCCCCGAAGCACTGGTCAGGCATATCAAGTGGGCTTCGACCGCCGTTTTGAAATCCGCTTCTTCGCCCGCCGCCGGCGCGGAAGTTCCGGCTGGAACGGAGACGGCAAACGTGCCGGTTCCAATTCCGACCGCCGCGCCAATCGGAGCAACCGAAGCGACCGGAACAACCGGAACAACCGCAACTGCCGGAACGCCGAACGCAACTGCCGCCACGGCGCAAACCGGGACGCCAGCCGGTTCGACCGCCGACCCGTATGACCAGAATCCGACTGACGACGTTTGGTAAGGAGCGCGAATGACGGAAAATAAAAATCCGGTTGAATGGCGCGTCATCGGCGAAACCGTTCCCGGCGCGTCTCACCTGCGCGCCGGGACTCCGAATCAGGATTCGCTTCTTTACGTCCGCGAATCGAGCCGCAGTTTGCCGATTGTGCTTTCGGTTTCGGACGGTCACGGCAGCCCGAAATGTTTTCGCAGCGACCGCGGCTCGCAGTTCGCCGTGAAAAAGGCGGCGTATCTGGTCAGCGAATTTCTTGACGAGCGTCGCGGCAAATCGGGCGCGGCTGAAATCGAAAGCGAAAAGGATTACCTGTCGAAAGAATTCGTCAAACGCTGGCGCGAAGCGGTCGAAGCGGATTTGGAAAAAGAGCCTTTTACCGAAACGGAGTTTGAGAATTTAGAAAAAAAATCCGACGCGAAGGCGCGAAAGCTGGTCGAAGAAAATCCGCTGCTGGCTTACGGCGCGACGTCGCTGACCGTCGCCGTCGAAGAAGATTTTATTCTTTATCTCCAGCTCGGCGACGGCGACATTCTGAACGTTTCGGCGGCGGGCGAAGTGACGAAACCGCTCGCCGAAGACCCGCGCCTGCTCGCCAACGAAACGACTTCGCTGTGCTTGCCGAAAGCGGAAAAGGATTTTCGTTTTTTAGTGCGGAAAATTTCCCGCGACGAGTCTCCGGCGATGATTTTGCTTTCGACCGACGGTTATCTGAATTCCTTTTCGAGCGAAGCCGGATTTTTCCAAGCCGGAACGGATATTTTACAGATGCTTGCCGGAGAAGACGGTTTCGACGCGGTCAACGAAAATCTCAAAGCCTGGCTCGAAGAAGCGACGCGGATGGGCAGCGGCGACGATTGCACGGTCGCTATTATTTACCGTCCCGACTTGCTGAAAAAATCCGAAATAATCGAGCAGGCGAAAGAATCTGAGACGATAACAATCGAGACGCCTCCGACGCCGGAAACTTCGCAGGCGATTGCCGCCCTGACAAATTTAGAGGCAATCGCGCCGGAAAATATGGAAGACGTGACGGTAACGATAACGATAAAAAAAGATAAAAGCAGAAACAACGCGCCGAACGTCCAGACCGAAGCGAAACCGGCATCGCCGTCGAAAGACGATAAAAAGAGCCGCAAAGAAATCGGATGAACGAGCTGCCGCGCCGCAAACTTTTGGAAATCGTCGCTAAACACGGGCGTTCAATAATCGAAAATCCGCGTCGTCTGGAAGGGCTTCTTCGAGATTATTGCGGCGAGCATCGCCGCGAAATTTCCGTGCTGGTGACGGCGGTCGAAGAACACGCCGTGTCGGATATGCTGGCGGCGTCTGCCGGCAGTCTCCCGCGCAAAGTTTTGCTGGCGCGCCTGGCGCAGCGATTGTGTGACAATCTCGCCTTGTCCGAGGCGGCGGCGCTCTGGTCGATTCAGTCCTGGGCGCTGGCGCTCGGTATAATATCGGAAGCGGAAATCCCGGCGGGCGCATCCAGCCTGAAAACAGAAGAAACGAACGCTCCTGCGCGGACGGCAAGCCCCGCCTTATCATCATCTCCGAAAGCTGCCGCAGCGATTACGAGCAGTGCGTCAAGACCGGCGATAAGCTCATTTATCGTCGCGGCAAACGGCGGCGGTAATTTCAGAAGCATCAATGAAGCGCTCCGAAAAGCTCCGCCGAATTCGCGGCTGCTGGTGCGTGAAGGTTTATATGTCGAGAGCCTTATCCTCGATAAAAACATCGAAATAATCGGCGACGGCGCAGTTGAAAGAATAATTATCAGGAGCCCGAATTCAAGCTGCCTGCTGATGCAGACTAAAAAGGCGATGGTGCGCGGTCTGACCGTGCAGGGGCGCGGGCGGCAAAACGGACACGCCTTTTTCGCCGTGGCAATTCCCGACGGCGAGCTGATTTTAGAAAATTGTCATATTATTTCCGACTCTCTTTCCGGCGTCGCCGTCTTTGGCGCGGGCGCGAATCCGCTGATTAAAAATTGCTGGATTCACGATTGCGCCGATTCGGGATTTTATATTTTCGACAACGCCAGCCCGCGGATTGAAAATTGCGACGTTTATCAGAACGCGAACGTCAACGTAGCGATTACGCAGGGCGCAAATCCGGCTATAAAAAGCTGTCGGATTTTCGACGGCGGCAACGGCGGCGTCGTGGTTTGGGGAAACGGCGCGGCAGGAACAATCGAGAATTGCCGGATTTACGGTCACCGGCTGGCAAACGTCGGCGTTCGCGAATATGCCAATCCGACGTTTCGCCATTGCGAAATCTACGGCGGGCGGGATACGGGCATTTTCGTACACCAAAACGGCTACGGAATTTTTGAAGAGTGCGACATACACCGAAACGCCGGGGCGGAAGTCGGTATTTCACAAAACGCGAACTCCGTTTTCCGTCGCTGCGCCGTTCATGACGGAGAAAACTCGGGCGTTATTTTGCAGAATCGGGGTCGCGCGCTGATTGAAAACTGCGACATTTACGATAACCGGGATTCGGGCGTGGCGATTCATAGCGAAAGCGCGGCGACGATAAAACAGTGCAATATTCACGGCAATCGCAAAGTCGCCGTTAAAATTAAGGAAAACAGCAAAGCCCGCGTCGAAAACTGTGATTTGCGCGGTAATTTTCTGGCGGCGTGGGAGACGGAATACGGTATCACGCTTGAGGAAAACAACAATCGAGAGTATTAGCAAAGGTGATTGGAGAAATTAAAAATGGATCAGATGTTAAAACCCGGTCAAACCGTTCAATGCGCGCCTTCGGGAATGAGCTGCACCATCGGCGACCTGCTCGGCGCGGGCGGGCAGGGCGAAGTTTACAAAGCCGAGCTGGGCGGCGAAACGGTCGCCGTCAAATGGTTTTTTCCGCATATGGCGACCGCCGAACAGCGCGCGTCTATGGAACTGCTCGTCCGCAAAGGCGCGCCGAGCGAACATTTCCTTTACCCGCTCGAGATTACGACAGCCGCCGGGGTTGCGGGCTTCGGCTATGTCATGCCGCTGCGCCCGCCGCGTTTCAAAAATATCGTCGATTTAATGACGCGGCGCATCGAGCCGACATTTCGCGCCTTAGCCACCGCCGGGCTCAATCTTTCGCATAATTATTTGCTGCTTCATTCGCAAGGCTTGTGTTACCGGGACATTTCGTTCGGCAACGCTTTTTTCGACCCGGACAACGGCGACATTTTAATCGCCGATAACGATAACGTTTCGGTGGACGGCGCGGGAGTTTTGGGCGTTCTGGGAACGCCGCGTTTTATGGCTCCGGAAATCGTCCGCGGCGAAGCTTTTCCGAGCACGCAGACGGATTTGTTTTCGCTCTCGGTTCTGTTTTTCTATATGCTGATGGTCGCGCACCCGCTTGAAGGTAAAAAAGAAGCCGCCATCAAAGCTCTCGATTTGCCGGCGATGACAAAGCTTTACGGGAAAGAGCCGATTTTCATCTTTGACCCCGATGACGATTCAAACCGCCCCGTTCCGGGCATTCACGACAACGCGCTGGCTTTCTGGCGAATCTACCCGCAGTTTTTACGCGATATTTTTATCCGAACGTTTACAGCCGGATTAAACGA
>DATHBC010000824.1:0-4665 GCA_035296345.1 Pyrinomonadaceae bacterium
ATACCGCCCTTCACTTTTTGTTGTTTCCTTAAATTTTATTACTTTTTGATTCGTGTTTTTATACTCATTTCTCCTCGCCGAGCGCGACGGCGCGTTGATATGCGGCGTAGACGGCTTTTGATAAAACGGTGCGCAGGCTGCCTTTTTCCATTTGATAAATCGCTTCGGCGCTGGTTCCGCCGGGCGAGGTGACCATATTTCTGAGCTCCGCCGGATGTTTATGCGATTCCATGGCGAACAAAACCGCGCCGAGCATCGTTTCCTGCACCAGTTCCTTCGAGACTTCGCGCGAAAATCCCATATGCACGCCCGCGTCGGTCAAAGCTTCCATCACCATAAAAATATACGTCGGTCCGGTCGCCGAAAGCGACGTCGCCATATCAATCATATTTTCCGTTTCGACGAAAAGCTCTTTGCCGAGCGCCGTCAGAAGGGCTTTGACGCGCGCCTTTTCCGTTTCGGAAATTTCTTCCGAGCAAGTCCACGCCGTCATTCCCGCGCCGATTTGCGCGGGCGTGTTCGGCATCGCGCGGATGATTTTTTGATTGCCCAGCGCTTCGGAAATCGTCCGGACGCGCGCGCCCGCAACGATTGAAAGCACAATCTGCTCCGGCGCGACGACGCCTTTCAGCTCGTGCAGAACGCCTTTCAGACGCTGCGGCTTGACGCACAAAGCCGCGATTGAATTTTCGCTCGCCTTCACGCTTTCGACCGCTTCGGCGTTTTTCTCGAAAACCTCGATGCCGTATTTTTCGCCGAGTTCCTGTCGCCGCCCGTCGCGCGGGTGACTGGCGACGATTTGCCGCGAGCCGACCAGATTTTTCCGCAAAAGTCCGGCGATAATCGCTTCCGCCATCACGCCGCAGCCGATGAAAGCCAGTTTGGTTTCTTTTAGATTGTTTTTCATAATTTGTAAATCGTGAATCGCGAATCGTGAAAAGACAAGTTTGGTATTTTTCGTTCTTGTTTTATATTCTGAAAGAACGATTGACGATTGACGATTCACGAAAGAAATGACAATAGACGAACAAATCGAATTTATCAGAAAAGGCGCGGTCGATTTAATCCGCGAGGAAGATTTAAAGGCGAAGCTGGAAAAAAGCGCGCGCACGGGCAGCCCGCTGCTCATCAAATACGGCGCAGACCCGACCGCGCCCGACATTCATCTCGGGCACACGGTCGTCATCCGCAAGCTGAAAGCCTTTCAGCGGCTCGGGCACATCGCCGTTTTTCTCATCGGCGATTTTACCGGAATGATTGGCGACCCGTCGGGAAAATCGGCGACGCGACCGATGCTGACGCGCGAAGAAATCCTGGCAAACGCCGAAACGTATAAAAAACAGATTTTTAAACTGCTCGACCCCGAAAAAACCGACATTCGCTTTAATTCCGAATGGATGGAAAAATTCGGCGCGGCTGATTTCGTCAAGCTCGCCGCGCGCACGACCGTCGCGCAAATCCTCGAACGCGACGATTTTGAAAAGCGTATGACGGAAGAAAAACCGATTGCGCTGCACGAACTTTTATATCCGCTCGTGCAGGGCTATGATTCGGTCGCTCTGGAATCGGATGTCGAACTCGGCGGCACAGACCAGAAGTTTAATCTTTTGATGGGCAGAACCTTGCAGCGCGAATACGAGCAGGAGCCGCAGGTGATTATCACGACGCCGCTTTTGAAAGGCTTGGACGGCGTGCAGAAAATGTCGAAATCGCTGAACAATTATATCGGCATCGACGAAGCGCCGAATGAAATGTTCGGCAAAGTAATGTCGATTTCCGACGAATTGATGTGGGAATGGTACGAGCTTTTGACCGATTTAACGCCCTCGGAAATCGGCAGCCTGCGCTCGCGCTGCGCCGACGGCGAAGAAAATCCGCGCAATGTGAAGGTAAACCTGGCAAAGTCGATTATCAAAGATTTTCATTCGCCCGATGCCGCCCGCGACGCCGAAGCGGAATTCAATCGCCGCTTCGTCAAAAAGGAAATTCCCGACCGAATCGAGGAAAAACAATTCGCGGCGGGCAGGTACAACCTGCCGGATTTGCTCGTGCAAGCCAATCTCGTCGCTTCAAAAGGCGAAGCCAAACGCCTCGTCGAACAGGGCGGCGTAAAAATCAACGGCGAAAAAGCTTCGGACGCCAAAGCCGAGATTGATTTGTCGCCGCACGACGAAATTCTGCTGCAAGTCGGCAAACGCAAATTTTTGAAAGTGAAAGGCGCTTAAAAATGAGCCGGGCTTTCCGTTCTTCTGACCGCAAAAAGAGTTTCGCCGCAGTCATTCTCGTTTTTCCGTTCATCACGCTCGGCTGCGACGGAGCGACGAGCGTGACGGGAAATATTATGGACGAAGACGGAAAACCCGTCGCGGTCGCCGTTGTAATGCTCGAAGTGGACGGAAGAAAAGAGGAACGCCGAAGCAACGCCGCAGGCTATTACGAAATCGGCTTGACGCACGCGCCTTTTAAATCGAAAGCAAAACCGGCGGTCAGCAAAACGGGCTATCAATCTTTCGAGCAGGAATTTGAATCGCAACTGGAAATCGGGCGCGAGCGTGATATTATTCTGTTGAAAAATTGAAGAAACCGAATGTCGCAAATCATCGAAACCGAAGAAACTCTAATCATCGAAACGCCTGAGCGCGTGCCTCTGGCGTTTGCTCTGGCGTCCATCGGCAATCGTTTTTTAGCCGTGGCGATTGACCATTTCATCCAGTATTTTACGATTTTCGTCATCCTGTGGTTTTTTTTGAGCATTTCCGGTTTCGGCGAAACAATCGAGCGCGAAGGCGCTTACTCGCTGCTCGACGAAATGCCGAAATGGACGCTGGCGCTGATGATAATCCTGCTTTTCCTGATTTTCTCCGGTTATTTTATCTTTTTCGAATGGCTCTGGAACGGGCAGACGCCCGGCAAGCGCCTGCTGAAGCTGCGCGTGATTCGCGAGGACGGACGCCCGATTACGCTCTGGGAAGCGATAGCGCGCAACCTTCTGCGGATTTTCGACACTTTTCCCGGCTTCGTGCTGCCGATTTATTCCATCGGCTTGATAACGATTTTTACGAGCCGCCGCGACCAGCGCATCGGCGATATGTTTGCCGGAACGGTCGTCGTCCGCGAGCGTTCGGACGAAGCGCCGAAGTTTTCCGAAGTGTTTTCGACCCGCATCACGGACGCCGCCCTGCGTCGCCTGCAAAAACAAACCTCTTTCACCGGCGATTTGCGCCAGGTGTCCGAAGCCGAAATCGAGGTGGTCGAGAGCTTTCTGCGTCGCCGCGACGATTTATCCGAGAGACAGCGCCTCTGGATGGCTTGGCGCGTGGCGCTGCCGATTATGTATAAAATCAAGCCGTCCTACGATATGCAGACCTTCACCTACGAAGGCTTTCTCGAAGAACTCGTCCACCGCTATCATTCGCGAAACCGTTTTATAAATTAAGCGGAAAGCGGTAAACGGTAAACGGTAAGTTGCAGTTATTGAATATCGAGTTCTTATCTGAAATTTGACACTTAAAACGAGGAACTTACCGTTTACCGTTTACCGTTTACCGTTTTTTCTCATTTTTGCTAAAGCCCTGCAAAATATGTTATCTTGCTTTCTCTGAAAGATTTCCAATCCTTTTCAAGTCAAGTTGTGAATAAGCGAAAGAATATACTTATTACGGGCGGAGCGGGATTTATCGGTTCGCATCTGGTCGATAATCTGCTGGCTGAAGGCGCGCGGCAGGTTACGGTCGTCGATAATTTTAACGAGTTTTACTCGCCGGAAATAAAGCGCGGCAACATTTCGGCGCACTCGGATAATCCGCGGTTCCGGTTGTCCAAAACCGATATTTGCGACCGCGACGGCTTGCGCCGGGTGTTTGCCGAAAACCGTTTCGACGCCGTCGTGCACCTGGCGGCGTGGGCTGGCGTCAGACCGTCCCTGCTGAACCCGAAGCTTTACACCGAGGTCAACGTCAACGGCACTTTGAACCTGCTCGAACTGGCGAAAGAGTTCGACGTCGAACAATTCGTTTTCGGCTCGTCTTCGAGCGTTTACGGCATCAACTGCAAAATTCCCTTCTCGGAAGAAGACAAGATTTCCAAACCGATTTCGCCCTATGCGGCGACCAAGGCGGCGGGCGAGCTTTTGTGCCACACTTTCTCGCATCTCTACGACCTGCGCACCGTCTGCCTGAGATTTTTTACGGTTTACGGCGCGCGCCAGCGTCCGGATTTGGCGATTCACAAATTCTCGAAACAGATTTGGACGGGCGCGCCGATTCAGATGTTCGGCGACGGCACGACCAGGCGCGATTACACCTACGTCGACGATATTATACAGGGCGTCCGCGCGGCGATTGATTACGACGAATCGAATCACGAAATCTTTAATCTGGGCGAATCGCAGACGATTGAATTATCCGAATTGATTCGCCTGCTGGAAGAAAGTCTCGGCAAAAAGGCGATTATCGAGCGCCAGCCGATGCAGCCCGGCGACGTTCCGCTGACTTTCGCCGACATTTCAAAGGCGCGCGAATTATTAAACTACAACCCGCAGACGAAAATCGAAGACGGCATCCCGAAATTTACCGAATGGTTCGTCGGGCAAATGCAAAACGCAAAATGCAAAGTGCAAAATTAAGAAGTCGGAAGCCTCCGACCGCAGACAAATGACGTTTGACT
>DATHBC010000825.1:0-6098 GCA_035296345.1 Pyrinomonadaceae bacterium
CGGGTTGCTGGAATTTTTAATGACGGATTCGACGGCGGTCATTTTGCGATTGTCGGCTATCATTCCGGCGCATCTTTTTACATTGATTATCGCCTGGCTGGCGGTAACGAAATCTGGAAAATTTTCCTTTCGCCAGACGCTCGGCTGGAAACTGGATAAATTTAAAATCTGGCACGGGCTGGCTCTGTTTGCTCTTTTCTACGCGCTGGCGGTTGCGCTGGTTCAGGTTTTCGGCGAGGTGGAAACGGATTTCGACAGGCTCTTGAAAAGCTCGCGCGCGGCGGTTTTCCTGGTCGCGTTTTTCGCTACGTTTACCGCGCCGATAGTCGAGGAAGTCATTTACAGAGGCTTGCTGTATTCGGCTTTTCAGAGAAGGTTCGGCGTCGCGCTCGCGGTTGTTTTCGTCACGGTTTTGTTTACGGTGATTCACATTCCGCAATACAGCAATGAAAGCATTCCCGATTACGCCGCAGTCATACTGCTTCTGTTTCTGAGCTTAACCCTGACACTGATTCGCGTCCGCACGAATAATCTGTTGCCCTGCGTCGTTTTTCACACTATCGTTAACGGCATTCAATCGATTCTTCTGATATTCGAGCCGTATTTGAGGCAATGGGCGGAGCAATCACAACAAACGCCAGCCGCATTCTTCTTCGATTTCTTTAAGCTCTAAATAAAAAGCGAGAGCAGTTACGCTCTCGCTCGCAGTAAATTATCCCGTTTTTCCGAAGTTTAATTACCCCGGCTGCCGTTTCTCGCGCCGGTATCTGCCGGCGCGGGAATAATGATGACCGGCGCGGGCGCGGGCGAAAAAACCGGATTATCGCGCGAGGTCGGCGTTTGCCTGTCTATAAAGGTATCGCGACCTATATCGCGCTGAACTCTGGTAAACGGCGGAGCGACGTCGCGCGGCGGCATGCGGTCGGTTTGATTGATGCGCGGCGTGCGGTCGGTTTGGTTCGCCGTCGGATTCTGCGCCACGGGCGGATTTTGCGGCATCGGCGGGTAATAATATATCCAAGGAAGCTGCATGTCCCAGATGTCGCGTCCGAACCAATAGCCATAGGGCGAGCTCCAGCCGTAGCCGAACGGCAGAAAACAGAAGCCTCGTGCGCGCGGGTCGAAGACCCACAAACCGTAGGAATTATAAATATTCCATCTGCTGCCCAAAAGCGAATTTCTCATGCCGGATTTATCCAGCCTCGAATTAATTTTCGCCAAATCCTTAGCGCGCTCTTTGCTCCACATTTCCAGCGCGTCTTTATCGTCGCGGTCAAATTTGGCAACGGCGGTTTGATTGCCGCTGACGGTCGCGGTTTGTCCCTTTTTCAAAGGCGCGCTTTTGCCGTCGCCGATTTCAGCCAGCCCTCTCCAGACTTCGATTTTCCCCGCTCCGTCCGGTAAAACGTCGATGCGGTAAACTCCGGATTTGACCACGTAAAAATCAGCGTTCGGCACGGTGACCGCCACGCGAAACTCACTGTCGGCGATGACTTCAAAAATCGCGCTGCCGCGATTGATTTTAACTTTTAAGTTTTCGAGCGAGGTCGTCACAAATTCAAAATCGGTGTTTTCGCCGAGCCGGACGTAGGAGCCCGGATTGAGCAGAATTTCGGCTTTGCCGTCGGCTCCGGTCGAAACCCGGTCGCCGATTTTCAGCTCGTCGCCCTTGAGCAGAAAACCGCTTTTCGCGTCTTTTCGCGTGACGGCGACTTTGCCCTCGACAAAATTAACTCCGCCCGCTTCGGCGGAGATAACGTAAATGCTGCCGGCGGCGTTAATCGCGCGCTTTTCACGCTCGGTTTCCTGCGCGAATGAGCCGGTCACGGTAAACAACAACCCGATTGCGCTTATTACGAAAATTCTTAAAAAGCTCAGTTTCATCAGTTTAGCTCCTTTAATACTGTTCGGAGAGATTTTGGCTTTTATGATAGCTTGTTTTCGCTAATTATTCCAGCGTTTTCGCAATCATAAAATTATTCGCCGGACGAGACGAGGCGGCTAAAAATCTGAACAACCTTTGACCACCAAACGTAATCAAAGAAAGTGTCTCGGAAATCTGAGACGGTTTGAGAGCAAGGAAATCGAATAATGGCTACTTTCAAAGACCCTATAAAATGTTTTGCGCCGCTCGAAGTTGTCGAGAGACTTCTGGAGATGCGCGCCGAGATGGGTTACACCGAAGCCATCTACCTGAACAGTTCGCTGGAACTGGCGGATTTTCTGGACGCTTTCGGCTTTGACGTTTACGCTTTTTCGACAAAAAACGAAAAAATTAATTACGGCGATTATCGCTCGTCGCTCGTCCCCGGCGGCGACGCTCTGCATCTATCGCTGACGGCGCATTAACAGAATCCCAAATGACAACTGAATAAGAAAGAATAAGCGGAAGGATGAGCGAAACTCACCTTTCGCTTTTTTATTTACCGGCAAGAGATTAGCCACGAAAGAACACGAAAATTGTTTACTGCTTTTTCGTGTTCTTTCGTGTTCTTTCGTGGCTAAATTTTGTTTGCCGGCTAGCGGAGATTCGATTTTATCTGATTAATTAAGGCTTTCAGATTGTCGATTTTTCGCTCGACCGCGGCGAGATTGCCTTTCGAAGCGTCGCCGGCGAAAATTTCCAGCGATAAACTGAGTTCTTTGGCTTCGGCGATTGCTTTGCTCGCATCGCTTTTCAGATTGTTGTTCGGCTGATTGCCGGCGGCAGTGCTTAACGCGGGAGATTTCTTGGCTTCTAAAACGCCCCAGTGCGTGATGCGGACGAAATCGGCTTTTTTGTCTTCGGCAATCCAGCCCGCGCTGCTCAGACGCTCGAAAATGTCCGGATAGCTTCCCAGAAAACCGAGACCTTTGACCAAATCCTTCAAATCGACGGCTTTCGTGTCTTTTCCGCCGGTTACTTCATAAAGTCTGGTTAAAACTTGATGATATACGTCCATAATTTTCAGCCCAAAGTTAATCCGGCGCGGCAAACCCGGGCGGAGCATCGACAGATTAACACAAAAACAGCGGATTTTTTCAAGCGGCAAGCGGGCAGCGGTAAGCCGCAATCGTCGAATATCTAAAATCTTATTTTAAACTCGCATTCAAAGCAGCGAACTTTACACTTACCGTTCACCGCTTTCCGCTTGAGACGTTTCCGCCTTTTTCACCGTTTCAAACGCCAGTTGAGCCGCGCCGAGTATTCCGGCGTCGTCGTCGAGCGCGGCTCTGACCAGCCGGGCGCGCTCGGCAGGCTCGCGATAAGCGCGCTGGCGAATCTGCTCCAGCGTATGCGGAACAAATAAATCCCAGCCTGCGCCCGCGCCGCCGCCGATGACTATAACCTCAGGATTTAGAACGTTTATCAAACCAGCCAGAGCAATGCCGAGATAAAAACCCATCTGCCGGAAAACTTCCAGCGCCAGCTCATCGCCGGCTTTTCCGGCTTCGTAAATATCTGCGGAAGTCGGCTGCGAGCGGCTGCGCAGCACGGATTTCGGATATTGATTTTCCAGCTCGCGCGTCAGGCGCACGATTGCCGTCGCCGACGAATACTGCTCGACGCAGCCGCGACTTCCGCAGCCGCACGGCACGCCGAAAGGCTCGACGCAAATGTGCCCGATTTCTCCGGCTGTTCCGTCGGCGCCGCGCAGAATTTTGTTGTCGATGATAATGCCGCCGCCGACGCCCGTGCCGAGCGTCACGGCGATTGCCGATTTAAAACCTTTTGCCGCGCCGAAGGCGTGCTCGCCGATGACGGCGGCGTTTGCATCATTTTCCAGCACGCACGGCAGATTCAGTTCGTTTGAAAGCACGGCGGCAAAACGGCAGCCGTCGAGCGCGGGAACATTCGGAGCCTTTAAAATCAAGCCTTTTTCGGAGTTGATGGTCGCCGGAACGGCTGCTGCCAGAGCTTTGACCGCGCCGATTTTTTCGACCTCGGCGGCGCATTTTTCGGCGGCTTCGACCGTGACGCGAACGATTTCTCCAGCGCGTTCGGTTTTCGGCGTTTCCACTTTCAGACGATGATGAATGTTTCCCTGCCGGTCGACCGCAGCCATTCGCAGGTTGGTTCCGCCCAAATCACAGGCTAAGACAATTTCCATAATTCAGTGACAATCAAAATTTCCCCTCGGTCGGCTGCCGCTTCAGAAAGCTGATAATACTTTATAGCAGAAAAGCTTTGTTTTTTCGTTTTCGCTTGTTTTGACAAGTCCTGACTCCGGACTTTAGACTTTGGGCTTAAATAGTTTAACTATCTCGCGCGAATCTTCCAAACAGAACTAAGTTGAATAGCTTTTGTTTGTTGTCGATAAAGAGGAAATGCACGGTTTTTCGCAGAAAAATTAATTAATCGAGGAAATTAAGATGGCGGAATCAGCCGGAAATTACCGGCATCAGGACGAGATTTCAAAAAGCAAAATCTGGCAGGTTATCGGCGCTTCGTCGGTCGGGACGATGATTGAATGGTATGACTTTTATATTTTCGGCAGCCTGGCGCTGATTATCTCGCCGCTTTTTTACCCGCCGGGCGACAATACTTTCGCGTATATCGCTTATCTGGCGACCTTTGCCGTGGGTTTCGTCGTGCGACCGTTCGGGGCTTTGTTTTTCGGGCGCATCGGCGATATAGTCGGGCGCAAATACGCTTTTCTCGTCACGCTTTTGATAATGGGCGGCGCGACCGCCGTTATCGGTCTGCTGCCGACTTTTGAGCAAATCGGTTATGCCGCGCCGGTTATATTGCTGCTGATTCGCGTCCTTCAGGGTTTGGCGCTCGGCGGCGAATACGGCGGCGCGGCTGTTTACGTCGCCGAGCACGTGCCGGACAACAGGCGCGGCTTTTACACTTCGTTTATACAGATTACGGCGACGCTCGGACTGTTTCTCTCGCTTGCCGTTATTCTTTTCGTCCAGAATATGATGAGCGCCGAGCAGTTTGCGGGCAGAACCGAAGGCTTCGCGGGCTGGCGCATACCGTTTCTGATTTCGATTCTTCTGGTCGGCGTCTCGCTTTACATTCGCCTGCGAATGAAGGAATCGCCGATTTTCCAGCATATCAAAAGCTCGGGCATGACTTCGGCAAATCCTTTGATTGAAGCTTTTACGAAATGGGAAAATCTGAAGCGGGTTTTGATTTCGCTGTTCGGGGCGACCGCCGGGCAGGGCGTCGTCTGGTATACCGGACAATTTTACGCCCTGTTTTATCTGCAATCCATCCTCAATGTTAACTCGACTTCAGCCAATTATATCGTCGCCGTCGCGCTGCTTTTGGGAATGCCGTTTTTCGTGGTGTTCGGCGCGTTGTCCGACCGCGTCGGGCGCAAATGGATTATTATGAGCGGCTTGCTGCTCGCCGTCCTGACGTATATTCCGATTTATCAGGCGATGCAGTCGGCTGCCGGCTCGAACGTGGTGACGGCGACTTCAAAACGCGACGAAGTGACGGGCGCAATCAGCCTGACGCCGCAAACGACGGACGCCAACGGCAATCTGATTACCGCGCCGAAGGTTTTGCCGTACACAAATCTCGGCGACCTTCTCGCCAATCCGATTGCGTGGAAATTGATTCTTCTGATTTTTATACAGGTCATCTGGGTGACGATGGTTTACGGTCCGATTGCCGCTTATCTGGTCGAGGCGTTTCCGGCAAAAATCCGTTACACCGCGCTGTCGCTGCCGTACCACATCGGCAACGGCGTGTTCGGCGGGCTGCTGCCGGTTATCGGTTTGTCGATTATCGCCGAAACCGGAAACATCTACGCCGGGCTTTATTACCCGATGATTGTCGCCGGGCTGACGTTTATCATCGGCTCGCTGCTGCTGAAGGAAACGCGCGGGCATCGCATCTGGGAAGAAGTCGAAGCGGACACCGGCAAGTAAATATATTCCCTTTTCGTCGTGCCCTAAAACCGTTCCAGTGTGCCCCGGAATCATTTCAGGGCACGCTGGAATCATTTTAGGGAACACTGAAACGGTTTCAGGGCACACTGGAATCATTTTAGGGCGCACCGGAATCATTTTAGGGCACACTGGAATGATTCCGGGGTATACCGGAATGGTTTCGGGGTGTTCCTGAATGAATCCGGGGCGTGCCGGAATGGTTCCGGGGC
>DATHBC010000826.1:0-1702 GCA_035296345.1 Pyrinomonadaceae bacterium
GGCATCGAAAAGCGACAAGATCAAGCCCGTCTGCGCGGCATTGTCGGCGGTGTCTTTTTCCAGAATCTCGCGATAAAGCGCGGCGGATTCTTCGGTTTTGCCGATGGCGCGCTTCATTTCCGCCAGCGAGCGTTTCGAGACAATCGAGTTCGGATTCAGCTCCAAAGCTTTGGCGTAAGCGTTCGCCGAAGCTTCCAAATCGAAATTCAGACGATTCGCCATGCCGAGCATCTGGTAAGCCGCGATTTGCGATTCGACGGGCAGCGCAGCGGCGGCATCGACCGCGAGAACTTTCTCCGACACCCGTTTGGCGTTGTCGGCGCTTTCGACGCCGAGATAAAACGTGCCTAAAGCCAGCAACTGCCGGGCGTTTCCCTCGATTTTCTTCTCGATGATTTCGGCGACTTCAAACGCCGCTTTCGGCTGTCCGCGATAGAACAGATTGGTCGGAAACTGCAAGATGACTCTGGCGAAAAGGTCTTCGGAAATCGGCGTCGGCGCTTCCGTCGCCGCCAGCAGGAAAAGCTTGACGCCTTCTTCGGTTTCGCTTAGGCGCAGCTTTTCTTCGGCGATTTCGGCGCGCGCGCTGACGATTAATTCAAGCGCGCGCGTCTTTCGCTCGGATTGCGGAAAATCGTTCAGAAATTTTTGCAGCGCCGCGATTCTTTCCGGCGCGGCTGCTACGCTGAGGGCTTTTTCGAATTCTTCCGTTTCGCCGGCGGCTGTTTTGACCGTGACGGACGAATTTTTGTTCGGCGTCGGTCTCGCTTTGGGTTTCTGGGCGTAAGCCGCGAGCGGGAATAATAAAAGGGTGATTGATAAAAGCAGATAAAATCTTTTCATGCTGAACCTTTGTTTGAACGTGTATCGTTTTGCGGTTTCTTTCGGACAATTTAACCACAAAAGGAGGAGAAAAGACACTCGCGCTTTAATCTCCGGTTTATCATTTAACAAACCCGCGCGATAAATGTTAAATGTTAAATGATGAATGAACTCAACGAATTCTGGGCAAACTCAATCGGCGAAGCCATCAGCCGCGCGCGGGCGCAGGGGCAGCACGACCTCGCCGATTACCTCTCGCTGAAATCGACCAACGACGAAATTCGCGCCGCCTCGTGCCGCTGGCTGTTTGAAGCGCTGCTGGAAATCGCGCACGAAGAGATGCGCGGCGGCTTGCCTCTGAAAATCGAAAACGAAAACCCGTACCGCTTTGAAATGAACCAGGCGACGATGGTCGGCTCGCTTCTGGAATTCACGCACGGCATTCGCCGCCTGAGCGCCGAAGCGGGCTGGACGCGGACGCCGCAGGACGGATTTATGCGCGGCGGCGCGCTCGCCTGCGCGCGTCTCGCGCATTTCGGGCAGGCGAAACACAACGCCGAACTGATACTGGTTCGTCCTTCAGCCGCAGATTCCGCGCCGCAATGGCTGGCGGTCGACCGCGCGGGCGTCCGCACGCCTTTCGATTCAAACAACTTACGCGAACATTTCAGGATATTTCTGGGCTGAATTTGAGACGCGCCCGGTTATTAAGGCGTTGCTTCGGCATTGCAAGCAAATAAATAATATGTGAAAATTTCCTATTGAACTTGTTTTATCAGGAGATTTTTAAAAAGTGAAGTTAGAACTGGAAAAGTTAATAGAGCTGCAAATCACCGATACTAATATCAGAAAACTAAAAAAAGCCATCGAAACAGCAGAC
>DATHBC010000827.1:0-3754 GCA_035296345.1 Pyrinomonadaceae bacterium
GGTTAGAGCAGCGGACTCAAACACGGGAAACCTAAGTTGAAAAATAAGGTTTCAAAAAAATGGGTTGCTGATTTGTTGTTCTAAAAAACAGCATTTCAGTAGAATCCGTCAAATTCGGGGAAGCCTAAATGCCGAAAGGCACACGGTAATCCCGAGCCAAGCCGGTTGAAAAACCGGAAGGTGTAGAGACTTAACGGCGGACTCGTAAAGAGAAGAGAAAGTCCAGACCACAAACCGAAAGGACGGCGAAAGCCGTAGCTGGCAGGCATAATCCGTTGGTTGTAGGTTCGAATCCTACCGAGGGCATATCTTTCCAAATAATAAAGCACTGCAATTATATAAGTTATTGCAGTGCTTTATTTTATTGAAATCAATTACAAACGGATTATCAGGGAAAAAGCGGTAAAATTTGACGGTTGAGTTCTGCCGCAAACGCGCTTGGTCGAGCTTATTTGCGCCCGGCATTTTCTTCGAGCATTCGCGCCGCTTTCGTCATATCCTTCTTTTCTTCTTCGCCGACGGTCGGATATTTCGAATGCAGGGATTTGAGTTTCTCCAGAATAATCGAAGAGACGGCGGCGCGGGCAAACCAGCGGTGATTGTCGGGAATGATATACCAGGGCGCAATTTCCGTGCTGGTTTGTTTGAAGGTTTCTTCATAAAACTTCATATATTCGTCCCAGTGCTCGCGCTCCTGGAGGTCGTCCATCGAAAATTTCCATTTCTTTTCCGGTCGCTCGATTCTTTCGAGGAGCTTCCGGCGCTGTTTTTCTTTGGAAAGATGAAGAAAAAACTTGAGAACGTGAATGCCGTTATCGAATAAATATTCCTCGAAATTGTTGATGTGTCGAAAGCGTCGTTTCCAGATGTCTTTTCCGGCGGCTTCGGCGGGCAGCTTTTGCTCTTTGAGTTTTTCCGGGTGAACTCTTTCCGTAATTACTTGTTCGTAATACGAGCGGTTGAAAATTCCAATCTGCCCGCGCGCCGGAACGGACTGCCAGGCGCGCCAGAGATAATCATGGCGAAGCTCTTTTTCGCCCGGCGCTTTGAACATTTTCAGCTCGCAGCCCTGCGGGTCGAGGCTCGACATGACATGCTTGATGGTCGCATCTTTGCCTGCGCCGTCCATCGCCTGAAAAATAACCAGCAAGCCTTTTCTTTCGTGCGCCATCAGGATGTCCTGATACTTCGCCATGCGAGCGGCGTTTTTCTGCATAACAGCCTGCGCCGTCTGCTCGTCGGCGAAATCCGTCGTGAAATCCGGGTCGTAATCTTCGAGACGCTTTTTCCTGTCCGATTTGTAAATGAATTGATTGTGCTTCACACTGTCTATTTTCCGCTAAATACGGTTTTTACGCCAACCGCGTGCAGCACTTGCGATTCAATTTATGTCGCCGCTGCCCATAGTCAGGGAAAGATGCGCCCGACGCCGCGCGTTTCGTCGCGATATAACCCGCGCGCGAGCGTTCCTTACGAAAAAAAGCCCGCCTTTTCAGACGGGCTTTAAGCTATTCTGTATTAAACATCGGAGGAGAAAATTCCGTATATTCACATATAATCACGCCGCCCGCAGAGGAAAGTTCCAAAAAGATTTCAATTTTTTTCGCCGCGCCGAAATACGGGATAAAAAGCCGGTTCAGCGAGTTTCCCATTGCGACAGGCTGGCAATGACCGCCGCCAGCTCAGCCGGCTCGACCGGCTTCGGAACGTGCGTCTGAAAGCCTGCCGAGAGCGCCTGCATGCGGTCTTCGATTCTGGTGTAAGCCGTCAGCGCGATTGCCGGAATCGGTTTTTGATTCTCGGCTTTCTCCCTCAGGCGCACCTTTCGGATTAAATCGTAACCGTCTTCTTCCGGCATCCCGACGTCGCTGACCAGAACGTGCGGATTAAACTCCTTCATCATTTCCAGCGCTTCGGACGCGGACGATGCCGCCTGCACCACAGCCTGGCATTGGTTCAGCACAAACGTCAGCATCTCGCGCGCGTCCGTTTCGTCGTCGACAACCAGAACGCGCAGCCCGTCGAGCTGCGGCGGGCATTTAAAGGAGATTTTCGCGTGCGTGTCCTCGTGCGAGCGCGCGGCTTCCGCCCGGTGGTCGAAAGACTGGCTGTGGACGACCGCCAGCGGCAAAGTGACCGTAAAAGTCGCGCCCTGATTTTCGCCCGGGCTGGTCGCCGAAACCGTGCCGCCGTGCATCTCGACCAGTTGCCGGACAATCGCCAAGCCCAGACCCAAGCCGCCGTATCTGCGCGCAATCGAAGAATCGCCCTGCCGGAAACGCTCGAAAACGTAAGGCAGAAATTCCGGCGCGATGCCTTGTCCGGTGTCGCTGACGGAAATTTCGACGTGCGAGTTTATTCTTTCCAGACGCACCTGTATGCGCCCGCCTTTCGGCGTAAATTTTACGGCGTTGGAAACCAGATTCCAGACGACTTGCTGCAAGCGGTCGGCGTCGCCGGCGACCGGGCTGGCTTTCCGGTCGAGCAGCATATGCAGCCGGATGTTTTTCGCTTCGGCAGCCGGACGCGCCGATTCGAAGGCGGCTTCGATAATGCTTTCCATCTCGACAAGGCGAATGTCGAGACGCAGTTTTCCGGAAATAATCCGTGAAATATCCAGCAAATCTTCGATAATCTGGGTCTGCGCGCGTGTGTTCCGGTCAATGGTTTCCAGCGCGCGCGCCTGCTGCGGCTCGTCCAGCACTCCGGACCTGAGCATTCTGACCCAGCCGGTTATCGAGGTCAGCGGCGTGCGCAATTCGTGCGAGACGGTAGCGAGAAATTCGTCTTTCAGGCGATTGGCTTCCTTGGCTTCTTCGAGCAGGCGCGCGTTGTCTGCGGCGATTCTTTCGGCTTTGGCGCGCTCGCGCTGAGCTTCTTCAAAAAGGCGCGCGTTGTCCATCGCGACGGCAGCCTGCGCCGCCAAGCCTTCGACTATCCGCTCGTCGCCCTCGCTGAAAACTCCGGGTTTTTCGTGTCCGAAAAACAGACCGCCCACAACTTCGCCGGCGCGCGACGTGACCGATACGGCTAGATAACTCGTGACCGGCAGATGACCTTTCGGCATTCCGTGATAAGGCTCGTTTTTGCCGAAACGCGCGTCCTGATGAACGTCGGCGATGCGCACGGTTCCTTCGCCGCGAAAAGTCGGACCGAACATATCGGTCGCGCGCGGCATCGGGAAATTGGCGAATTTTTCCGGCTCGACGCCCGAAAGCGTGTAGAGCATATAGCTCGCGCCTTCTTCGTCGAGCACGTTGTAGAAAAACGCGCCGAACTGCGCGCCGGTCAATTCGGTCGCCGCGTCCGTCACCGCCTGCACGATTTTCTGCAGGTTCAGCTCGGCGGAAATTATCTGTCCGATGCGGCGCAGCGTGTCGCTTTCCTCGCGCGCTTCCTTTTCGGCTATAAGCAGTTTTTCTTTTTCCCGCGCGGCATTTTCGCGCTCGCGCTCGCTTTGTTTTTCGCGCGTGATATTGCGGACTTCGATAATCGTGCCGACGGTTTTTCCGTCCCGGCGAATCGGGCTGGCGGTAAAGGCGACCGGATAAAACGAGCCGTTTTTGTGAACGAAAATCTCTTCGCCGTGCTCGTGGTCATTTTGCGGAAACACGCGGTCAATCGGGCATTCCGCGAGCGGGTAAGGGCTTCCGTCGGGGCGCGTATGGTGGATGAAATTATGCAGCGGATGACCTTCCAGCTCGGCGAAGGAATAACCCGTCAACTGCTCAGCCGCCGGATTCATAAAAACGCA
>DATHBC010000828.1:0-4805 GCA_035296345.1 Pyrinomonadaceae bacterium
GCCGATTTTCGGATGCGCGGCAAACGCTTCGAGCCAACTTTCGGCATCGAGAGTTTGCCAAATTCGCCCCGCTTCTTCTATCAGCCTTTCGACATCGGCAAAAGGACGCGCATCGGTCATCGCCCGCGCCCATTCACGCGAGCCGCAGCAATCGAGAAATCGAGCTTCGGCGCTTTCCCGCGAGGCTTGATTTAAACGCTCCAACGCTTTTTCGCTCATTCCGAAATTCTCCCGTAAAGGCGCAGCCGGCTGACGCCGCCGTCCGGGTAAATATTGAATCGAGCGTGCGTCGCCGCGCCGCAATCTTTGAGTTCATCGACAAAAACGTGCCGCGTGTGAGCCTGGAGTTTTACATTCGGCAAAAGCTCCTGCCAGTCGATTGAATCAAGCTCGCCGTCGGCGCGGCAAACTTCAATCGAACAGCTTTCGGGATAATTGCCTTTAAAGTGCGAAGTATCGACCTCGACGCGCCTGATGTTTCCCGCCGCGCCGAGCTTGATAATGCACCAATCGTAGCCCGCGCCGCGCCGCCGTTTGGTTTCCCATCCGTCGCTCATATCCTGCGCGCGCCCGGGCATAATCAGGTTGTGCTTATGTCCGAAAAACATGTCGCTCGCTTCCAGAACCGCGCCGCCGTGCTTGACCGCCGCCAAATCAAGCTCGCTCTCGCGCCGCCGCAAAGCGTCCCAATCCGGCGCGACGACGCCGTAAACGCGCAGCCGCGCCACGCCGCCGTCCGGGTAAATTTTCAGACGCAGGTGAGTCGCGCGCCGCTCGTAATTTACGCTGAACCGATTTTGCGAATCGCCTTCCAAGCCGGATTGCGGCAAAATCTCGCGCCATTCATTCCGCGCGTCGAGCAGTTGCTCAACCGTCGGATGCCCGTCCAGAGCGCAGGCTTCGAGCGAGCAATGCGAAGGAAAATTACCGCGAAAAAAGCTTGTATCAACAACGACGCCGTGAATAATTCCCGGCAAGCCCAAGCGAACGATGCACCAATCGAAATTTTCGTCGAGGCGCGGGCTGCGTCGCCGGCGCGTTTCCCACCCGTCCATCCATTTGCCCAAATCCGTGTATTTGCCCTCGATAAAAATCGGCGCGGCAAGTTTCAGCAAATTTTCTTTCGGCGCGAAAAAATCGTCGTTGGCATATAAAACCGCGCCGCCGAGCTTTTCGGAAGCCAAATCAATCAGTTCGGTAAAATCCATCATAAATTTTAAACGTCGCTATTCGGTTAACAATGCGCCGGTCGGACGGGCGGCAAATCGTCCGTTTTCGTAAACCTTCACGCCGCGCACGTATGTCGCTTCGACCACGCCGCGCAGGCTCATTCCCGAATAGGGCGTGAGCTTGTTTTTGAAATGAATGATTTCCGGCACGATTTTAAATTCCTTTTCCGGATTCAATACGACAATATCCGCATCGTAGCCAATCGCCAGCCTGCCTTTGCGCTTATCCAAGCCTGCCAGCTTTGCGGGCGCGGCAGACATCCAGCGAGTCACGTCACGCAGCCCGAAACCGCGTTTTTCGGCTTGCGTCCAGATGACGGGCAAACCGAACTGCAAAGCCGCGATTCCGCCCCACGCGGCGAGAAAATCGCCGGTTTCCCGTAGTTTTAGATTCGGCGTGCAGGGCGAATGGTCGGAGACGACCATGTCGATAACGCCGTCTGCGAGCGCCTGCCAGAGCCGCTCGCGGTTTTCGCGCTCGCGGACGGGCGGGCAGCATTTGAAATGAGTCGCGCCGTCGGCGATTTCCTCAGCCGCGAAAGTCAGGTAATGCGGGCAGGTTTCGACCGTCAGCGGCAAGCCTTCCTCGCGCGCCGCGCGCAGTAAAGGCAAGGCGTCCGAAGAAGAATGATGCACGATGTGAACTCGCGCTCCGGTCCGGCGACACAGGCGAATCATCAGGGCGACGGCTTCGTTTTCTGCCGCTCGCAGGCGCGATTTCAGAAACGTTCGATAATCTTTCGGGTCGCTGCCCGCCAGTTCCGCGGCGGCGTTTTCAATCGGTTCGGCAAGCTCGGCGTGAACGAGCAAAACGGAATTTAACCGCGCCAGTTCCGGCATCGCTTCGAGCAGATGCGTCTCGGTCACGTGCGGAAATTCATCGACGCCCGAATGCACCAGAAAACATTTAAAGCCGCGCACGCCCGCCTTTAAAAGCGGCTCCAGTTCCGGCGTGTTGCCCGGAACGACGCCGCCCCAGAAGGCTGCATCAATTTGGCATTGCCCGCGCGCCGCCGCCAGCTTTTCCTGAAATCCAGCCAGCGTCGTGGTCGGCGGAATGCTGTTGAGCGGCATATCGACCAGCGTCGTCACGCCGCCTGCCGCCGCCGCGCGCGTCGCCGTCCGAAAGCCTTCCCATTCGGTTCGTCCCGGCTCGTTGACGTGCACGTGCGCGTCGACCAGACCGGGCATCACGACCGCCTCTCCGGCATCCACAATCGTCGTCGCCCGGTCGGGCGCTTCATTCCATTCGCCGACGCTCGTAATAACGCCGCCGCGCACGCGCAGCGCAGCCGGGCGCGTCGTCTCCGGCAAAAGGACGCGGCGGCTGCGAATAATCAGGTCTGAGCTGCTGTTGCTGTCCATATCTGGTGATTTGAAATGATGCTTTTGCGGAGTATATAAGCAAATCCGCAATGTTACAAGCGGCTTTTTATTTGATTATATTAATCCGGGAAGATATTTCCCGCGGCGGCTTTATTAAATTTGTTTAGAAACGGGCGGCGTCTTATACTAGCTGGCGGATAAACCTTAAATTTATTATAGAATCAGATATTTTTCTCCAGCCTGACGCGTTCGATTAAAGCGTCGAACTGCGGCGAGCGGCGCAGGGCGTCGAGTCTCGGCTCGACGGCAAAATAAGCCGCCCAGCCCGAACGCTCGTTGACGGCTTCGGCGAGCCACGACAAAGCCGCGTCCCGGTTGCCGATTCCCAGATAAGCTATCGCTATGTCATAGGCGGGAACGTATTTTTTCGAGCGGTGTTTTTCCAGAGATTCGACGATTTTTCCCGCTTCCGCCGGCTCGCCGTGACAGCCGAGAGCGTGAGCTAGAGACGCCTGCGCGAGCGCGAATTCCGGTGAAACATCCAGGGCGTTTTTGAATTCGGCGGCGGCTTGTTTATAAAACCCCTTTTCTTCGAGCGCCAGACCGGCGAAAAAATCAGACCAGATAAAGCGCGCGTCCAGCTCGCGGGTTTTTTCCGCCTGCCGCAGGGCTTCGTCCGGCTGGCGCGCCATCCAGTAATGCCAGCTTAAATGACTGTTGATGATTAAATCCAGCGGGTCAAGTTCCAGCGCGCGCAGGCTCGCTTGCAGAGATTTTTCGATTTGCCCGGTCGCGATGTAGTAATGCGAAAGCCAGTGATGAGCGTGAACGTAATTGCCGTTCAGCTCCAGCGCGCGCCGAAATCCGGCTTCCGCCGCGGCAAAATCCCAATCGTAATGCAGCTTGGTGTAAGCCAGAGTCGTGTGAGCCTCGGCGAGCGTGCCGTCGATTGCCAGCCCTTTTTGCGCCGCCGCGCAGGCTTTCGGCATCGCGACCGCCGGCGGCAAAGCGCCGTTTTCCCACGAGCCGAGCGTGCTGTAGGAATCAGCCAGCCCGGCATAAGCCAAAGCAAAGGAAGCGTCTTTTTCCAGCGCCTGCTCGAAATATTCGATGCCCTTGAATAAGCCCTGCGGGCGGCGATTCCAGAAATAACGACCTTTCAGATAAAGACGATACGCCTCGGCGTCCGGCGTCGCGCGCCCGGCGGCTGGACGATTCTCGGGCTCGCCGCCGAATTTTGCCCGCAGATGCGCCGAAATCGTGCGCGAAATTTCCTGCTGTAAATCGAAAATGTCCGTCAGCTTATAACGATACTGCTCGCCCCAAATCTGCGCCTCGTTTGAAACATCGACCAGTTCGGCGTTGACCATTAAAGTGTCGCCTCGCTGCAGGACTCTGCCCGAAAGCGCCATCTGCACGTTTAAACGCCGTCCGGCTTCGACCGCGCCGAGGTCTCGCCCCTGAAAATAAAAAACCGTGCTGCGCGGAATGACGCGCAAATTCGCCAGATGGGAAAGATTGTTGATAATGCCCTCGGTAATTCCCTCGCTCAGATAATCGTTGTCCGCGTCGCCGCTCTGATTTGCGAAAGGCAAAACGGCAATCGAGGAAACGC
Source organism: Pyrinomonadaceae bacterium (assembly GCA_035296345.1). Lineage (GTDB taxonomy): Bacteria > Acidobacteriota > Blastocatellia > Pyrinomonadales > Pyrinomonadaceae > JALZHR01. Next base: position 4,171 of record DATHBC010000828.1, read on the forward strand.
CCGGCTCGGTTTTCGCCGGAAAATCCTTCTCCGCTTGCGTCGCTTCGTCGCTTTCGATTTTTTCGACCTTCGCCATAAAGCGATAGCCGCGCTTCGGAACGGTTTCGATGTAGCTCGGCGCGTCGGCGTCGTCGCCGATGACCCGGCGAATTTCCTTGACCATCCGCGTCAGGGCATTGTCGGTGACGAAAGATTCCTTCCAGACGGAATCGAACAATTCCTGCTTGCCGACGACGCGCCCGCAATTGGTCAGCAGAAAAACCAGAACCTCGAAAGCGCGCGGCGTGAGGCGGCGCGGCGCGCCCGTTTTCACGACGCGAAAATCCCGGCAATCGACCACCACGTCGTCGAATTTATAAGCCTTCGGAGTTTTGTTCTGCTCGCTCATTTTTGCGTTCCAATCAGAAAAAAATCAGTAAAAGCGCGGTCATAAAAAAGTCACAGCCTAGTCAGAAGTCTATCATTACACGAATTTTCCACATAGGTAAATTACTCGCAGCGGTGATTAGAGCCGACTTTATTACAAAACAAAAAAAGAAGCGTCAGAAAGTAAGAAACCGTGACGCGGATGGAGAAATTAAAATGTTTAATTCAAAAAGAAATCTGATTTTTTCGGCGAGTAATTTTCCGAACGC
>DATHBC010000829.1:0-3468 GCA_035296345.1 Pyrinomonadaceae bacterium
CGTATTAATATTTCCGGCAGCGAAACGCCGTAACCCGTTTCCACCGTTCCCACGACGGTGACTTTTTTGCCGACGTATTTTGAAGAATTCGCTTCAATCTCGCCGATGCTGAGGCGTTTTGCCATGCCCGCGCCGAAAAGCCCGATTGCCAGAACCAAAATCAGAAAAAACGCTTTTGTTCCCATTTTCATCTTTTTATTTTCCTTCTCAAAAGAATCGGGAGAGATTCGCTAGAATACTGTAGAGATTCGCCCCGATAAATAAAAGTTTGCCGTTTTTTAAGAAAAAGAGAAAGCTGCGCCCGCAAAAAATTTTGACTTTGCGCCTGTTTGCGGTTACCTTTCGGTTTAGGTTTCTGTTTTTAAATTCTTTGCGAGCGGGACATAAATCAGATGGCGACGTCAACCAGGACTGAGCAGCGGGCTCTGCCTCTACTGCCTGAAAAGTTTTCCTATTCGTCGAGCGTCGCGGCGGACGTCTGGCATCCGAAGCCGGACGCGCGCGCTTACGAATGGTGGTATTTCGACGCGCTTTCCGACGACGGGCGCGAGGCGATTGTCGTGATTTTTCTCGACAATTTTATCTTTTCGCCGCGCTATAACCGGCAAGTTCGCAGTCCGAAGTCCAAAGCCCTGAACCTGAAGTCCAAAATCCAAAGTCAGCCGGAAACCGCTCTGGATTCGCAGAGATGTCCGGCGCTGGTTTTTATTTATTACAAGGACGGCAAGCCGCTCTATCGCGCCATCAACGAGTTTCCGCCCGAACAGTTTTCCGGCGACGAGAAAATTCCGGCGTGCCGCCTGGGCGAAAACGAATTCAAATTTGAAACCGCGCCTTACGGTTCGGGCTATCTTCTGAAAATCGACGCCACGCTCAGGAAAAACCATAAATTAAAAGCCCGGCTCGAATGGCTTTCGATTGAGAGCGATTTTCTGCCGAAAAAAAACACTGCGCCCGAAGCCAATTCGCACAACTGGAATCTGGTCGCGCCGCGTTCGGACGTGACCGGAAAAATCGAGGTTTTCAAGCAAAACGGAAAGCTCAGGGACGTGCATCATTTTCGCGGCACGGGCTATCACGACCACAACACGGACGCGCGCTGGCTGGCGGAAACCGTGCAGGACTGGCAATGGGGACGCGCGCATTTTACCGACGCGACCGCCGTTTTTTATCGTTACAGGGAATGCGCCGGGGCAAAGCCGACGACCAAGCTTTTTCTGGTGAAAAACGGCGAGCTGCGCGTCAGCGACGCGGAATGCCGCGAGGCGGATTTCGCGCGCAATATTTTCGGGATGAAATATCCGAAATCATTACATTTTTCGACCGCCGAAGACGTTAAATTTTCCGTCCGTCAAACTAAATTGATTGACGCCAGTTTCTTTTACCTGCGTTTTTTGAGCGAGACGGAAATAAAATGTCCGGACGGCGCGCGCCGCGAAGCCTTCGCCATCACTGAACATCTCGCGCCGAAAGCCCTGAAATATCGCTGGCTCGACTGGCTCACCGACATGCGCATCGGACGCCACGGCAAAGGCTCTTTTCTTCCATAAAGTGAGAACTGAGAACTGAGAACTGATAGTTGAGAACTGAGAATTAAAAGCTGATAGCTGATAGCTGATAGCTGATAGCTATTTCTCAGTTCTCAATTCTCAGTTCTCACTTTATTCATATCCGAGCGCCTCAATCGGCTCGAAGCTTTTACTTTCGTCGCGCTCGCCGCGCGCGTAAACGTCTCTTTTTCAAGGCTTAGCCCGCGTGTTTTAACTTTTTTTAACAAAGCCTCTTGTATTTTAATAATATTTCTGAGATTATATTTACGGCGATAGCTTTTGTTTCCAAAAAACAAAGCATTTTAAACGCGATTTCAAAAACCCCTTTCTTCTTGCCCATATTACAAGCCTTTTAACTTCCCTGATATTTATGACACCCGGATTCCGTGTGTTCTTCCGTTTTTAATCTGTCCCGCGACTGCCCATTAAACCTTCTTTTTTCAATCAAGATTCTACAGAGGATAAGAACATGAACAAAACTTTATTAAATAAATCTGCATTCGTGCGGTCAACGGCGAGTGTTTTCGCTGCTTCCTGCCTGGTTTTCGTTTTATTTTTCGGCTTTGCTTTACCGCTTCCCTTCGGCTATGAGAGCAGGACTTTACCGTCGCGCTTTTCGCTCGTCACGCCCGTTTCAGCCGGCAACACTTATTATAATTTTTCATCCGGCAATCTTTCGCTAACGCTGACAGCCGACCCGGCAAGCGCCGATCTGATTGCCGTCAACAACGATTGGAGCAGTATTCCGCACGTCGAAGGCTACAGGGGCGACGACCTCGCCCCCGAGGGCACAGACCCGCAGACGGTCACCAGCACCGAGACTGGAATGGATTTTCCGCTTCCCCTGACCCCTTCCACTTACATTCAGGCGAATAAAGGCAACACCAGCGCCGTCAATAACGGCGGTTTGGCGGAATTCGACCGCGCGCCGGACGTCAACAATATCTGCTACGGTTTTCAGGGCAACGTGCAGGCGGATAACCCGTATATGGTGTTTTACATCAACACGACGGGACGCTTCGGCATTAATATGAGCTATCGCGTCCGCGACGTGGACGCCGGCAATAACTCGTCGGTTTCGGCGATTGCCCTGCAATACAGACTCGGCGAGAGCGGACCTTTCATCAACGTTCCCGCCGGGTTCATCGCCGACGCGACCGACGGACCGAATATCTCGGGCAGAGTCACGACGAGAAACGTGGCGCTGCCGGCGGCGGTTAATAATCAACCGCAGGTGCAGGTCAGATTGATTACGTCCAACGCCGCCGGACCCGACGAATGGATTGGCGTCAACAACATCGTCCTCGGACCTTTCGGACCGACCGCCGCCGGCGCGAGCGTCGGCGGGCGCATTTACTCGCCGCACGGCAGACCGCTCGCCAATGCCCGCGTCTTGATGTACGACGGTTCGGGCAGCACTCGCGCGGCTATTTCAAACGCTTTCGGTTATTACCGCTTCGAAGGCGTTCCGGTCGGACAAACTTATATTTTCGAGGTCAGAAGCCGGCGCTACGCCTTTTCCGAAGCGATTCGGACTCTATCCGTGCAGGAAGATTTCGATTCGCTCGATTTCTACGCCGATTCCGCGAGTCTTCTGGATATGACGCCCGCCGTCCTCGACGGCAAGCGTTAATCTCGCCCGCGGGCATAAAAAGTGCGGAACGCGAAATGAGAAATCTTGTCCCTTCTCATTTCGCGCTCCGCATTCCGCGTTTAACGTTTTCCTGCGGATTTACACCGGCTTTTGTGAAACATCCGCGCGACGAATCTTTACGTTGCCGGCTCTCCCGTTTTCTTCTTGCGCGTTAAGCCGGATTTTCGCTCGCTTTTGCGAACATAACCCATCGCTTCGTAAAGCGCGCTGTCCGGTCCGAAGTCCGGGTCGCCTTTGATGGCGTTGATTACTAGCTCGGCTCTG
>DATHBC010000830.1:0-8105 GCA_035296345.1 Pyrinomonadaceae bacterium
GCTTCGTTGACGAACTGCGCCGCGTTTGAAGCGTCGAAAAATTTGTCGGGGACGATGATTTTCGGCGGAATCTGCTGTCCGGCGAAATATTTTTCGAGCGTGTCGAAGGCGATGGGACCGAAACGCGGGTTGCATTCGACCGTGACGTTTAAATCGCCCGCGATAATCGCTTCGAGCGCCGAACGCTGACCGTCGACCGAGACGACTTTGACGTCTTTGCCGGGATTCATTCCGGCGGTTTTCAGCGCCTGAATCGCGCCGAGCGCCATTTCGTCGTTGTGCGCGTAGACGACCGTGATGTTTTTGCCGTGCGCCTGAATCAGGTTTTCCATGACCGCCTGCCCGTTGGCGCGCTTGAAATCGGCGGGCTGCGAAGCCAGGACTTTGACGTCCGGGCTGCCTTTAATCGCTTCCAGAAAACCCGTATTGCGGTCGCGCGCGACAGAGGCTCCGGCGTTGCCTTCGAGAACGACGACGCCCGCTTTGCCGCCCGTGTTCTTAACGACCCATTCGCCGACGCGCTGACCTTCCTCGACAAAGTTCGAGCCGATAAAGGTGACGAAATCCTGTCCGGCTGTTCCCTGATGCTCGCGGTCAATCAGGAAAACCGGAATTTTCGCTTCTCTGGCGCGCTGCAAAGCGGTCGTCAAGCCTTCGGCTTCGCGCGGGACGAGAAAAATCGCATCGACGCGGCGGGCGATTAAATCTTCCACGTCCGAAACCTGTTTGGAAGTCTGCCCCTGCGCGTTCGTCAAAACGAAGTCGTATTTGTCGGCGCGCTTGGCGGCTTCGTCCTGCATCGATTTCGTTTCGGCGATGCGCCACGGATTGTCTGTCTCCGACTGCGCGAAACCGATTACTTTTTTGCCGCCTTCGCGCTGGGCTCCGCCACCCGGATTTGCGGCTTTACGCTCGCAGCCCGCGAAAACAAGGGCGACAATTAAAATTGCGATTAAACCGAATACTTTTTTTGCTCTTGAAAAATTCATTTATTTATTTGCTCCCGATTGCTGAAATTTTATTTCGACGAAACTGGCGATTCAACCATCGTTATCTTTAGCGGTTCGATTCGCAAAAATCCGAATCGCGCCGACGCGTTAGCCGCGCCGCCCGAGACGAGCGCGACGCGCAAGCCCCTGTCCCACGGCGGCAGATACGCGCCGTCCACTTCTCCGCCGACCACCTGCCATTTTCGATTGTCGCGGCTGACGGCAAAGCGGAATAAATGCCCGTTTAAAGCTTCCATTCTCAGATAAAGCTGTTTGGATTTCGGCGCGTCCGCAGTCAAAATGACCTGATGATTGTTTCGCTCGCGCTTCCAGATAACGAGCTTGCCGTTCTGCACGCCCATTCCGAGCGCGTTTTCGTTGTCGCCGAAAGCGGAAATACCGGCAATCGCGTCTTTCGCCGGATTTCTCGTATCGAGCTGCGTCGTCGCTTCGTAATTTCCGAGCGTCGTCGACCAGCCCATCATCGCGCCGATTTCGTTGCGGGCGTGTTCCGGCTTCGGCGATAAAACCAGCCAGCCGTTATTTAACCTGTAATTCGGCACAATCGCGTGCAGCCACTGCCAGCCGAAACGCAGATTTCGCGACGTGAAATCGTCGAAAAATCTATATTCCGCGTTGCGCTCGCCGATGCCCAAAGGCGCGTTCGCCTGTTTGCTCGGACCGTTTCCGCCGTTGATGACCGCCCAATCGTCGCCCGTCCACGTTACTTCGTCAAGCAGCGCTTGCCTGCCGACGTAAACCGTATCTTTCGGGTCGTAGGCGTGATACATCAGAAAAGTTCGCCCGCGCTCGTCGGTGACAATCGTGCCGTGACCGGGACATTTCCAGTGTTCATTGCCCTTTAAAATCGGATTCGCCGGATTTTTTTCCCATTTCCCCAAAAGCGTTTTCGAGCGCGCGACGCCCGCCGCGTAATTGCACTCGCGCCCGCAGCAGGCGTTGCCGGCATAAAACATATAAAACCAGCCGTTGCGGCGCATGATGTACGGACCTTCGACCAGATTCGCTTCCCACGGCGCGTCGTTGCGCAGAATTTCCCGGCGTTCGCCGACTAATTTAAAAGTTTTTTCGTCCAGCTGCTGCGCCCAGAGCGGGGTCGGCTTGCCGACGCTGTTGCCGTCTTCTTTCCAGACGACGAAAAGCTTTCCGTTTTCGTCGCGAATCGGAAAAGCGTCAATCGAGCCGACTTCCTGACATTCCAGCGCGCCGTGGTCGGTGTAAGGTCCGGTCGGCTTCGCGGCGGTCGCGACGGCGATGCAGAGCGGACCGCCGGCGCGGCGCGCGGTGTACAAAATATAAATTTTACCGTTTTCCTGCCAGATTTCCGGAGCCCAGTAATTGCCGACCGACCAACTGGGGCGCGTCGGGAAAACCGTGCCGACGATTGTCCAGTTGACCAAATCGCGCGAATGCAGGATAGGAAATTCCGGCGCCCATTCGCTCGAAGTCGCCGTCGCGTAATAATCCTTGCCGACGCGAATCACGGACGGGTCAGGATAATCGCCCGCCAGCACCGGATTGGTATAAGTCGCCGCGTTTCTTTGCTGTTGGTGCTGTTCCCGTGGCTGCGCCTGAACGCCTGCGCTCAAGCTCAGCAAAACCAGAATCGCCCACAGATAAACGCTCGCCCTCGAAAACGAAAAATCTTTTTTCCTTAATGTCAGTTCCCGCTTGTTGTTCACAGAATTTCACCTCTTAAATAATTTGTTTGACCAGATTTCGCTTTTTGCCTTTTCCGCCGCCGTCGCCGTCGGGCTGAATGCGCGCGGGCGCGGTCGATTGGCGAATAATCAGATTGGTCGGAATGCGCACCTCGATTCCCTGCTGCTCGGAATCTTCCACGCTCCGAATCAAGACTTCAATCGCCCTTCGTCCAAGCTCGTTAAGCGGCAGGTTGACGGTCGTCAGCGCCGGTTTCGTCAGAGCGGCGAAAGCGATGTTGTCAAAACCGACGACGGAAATGTCGCGCGGAACGTTCAAGCCAGCCGCCTCAAATTCGCTGATTGCGCCGATTGCCGTCAAATCGTTCGCGCAGACGACCGCCGTCGGCAAATCCCGCCTTTCCGCCGCCAGAATTTCGCTCGCCGCGCGCTGACCGCCTTCGATTCTGAAATTGCCGTAAAAAACCAGTTCGGGCGCGGCGGGAAAAAGCTGCCGCATCGTTTTCCGAAAAGCTTCGAGCCTGCGCAGCGACGAGCGCAAATTCGTATTTCCGCCGATAAAAGCGATGCGCCGGTGACCGAGCGCGACCAGATGCAGAATCGCCTGCTCGATGCCCTCGTCGTAATCGACGCGCAGGTTGTTCATATGCAAGCCCGGCTCGCCGACGTCGAGAAAAACGACCGGAACTTCGCGCAGCGCCAATTCGTCGACCAGCCTTTTGTCCATTTCCGAAGTCATTACCGCGACGCCCGCGACCTTGCGCTCGATAAATCGCTGCACGTAATGCGATGTGCGCCCGGTGTCGTAATTCGTGTTTGAAAGAACGATGTCGTAACCGCGCTCGAAAGCCGCCGCCTCGATGGCTTTGACCAGTTCGGGGAAAAACGGGTTGACGATGTCGGAAATAACCAGCCCGATGATTTTGCTTTTGCCCGACGCCAGGCTGCGCGCGTGCGCGTTCGGGTAATAGCGGCATTGCTCGATGGCTTTCAACACACGGGCGCGAACCTCGTCCGAAACATAGCGCGTGTTGTTGATTACGTGCGAAACCGTCGCCGTCGAAACTCCGGCTTCGCGCGCCACTTCTTTAATGCTGCTCATAATTTATACATAAACCGCAGGCTCGTTTTTAGGTTTCACCCGGTTCATTAAATATTATTTCACTTGCGCCTTCGCTCGCGTCCGACACCAGAACGGTCGTCCCGATTCCGGTCAAACGCTCGTATTCCGCGCTTATTTTCTCTTTAAAGCCTTCGAGATTTTCTCTTTCGACCAGATTGACGGTCGAGCCGCCGAAGCCGCCGCCGGTCATTCGCCCGCCGAGAACGCCCGTCGTTTCTCCGGCAATCTCAACCAGAATGTCCAGCTCGCGGCAGCTTACTTCATAATCGTTTTTCAGGCTCTCGTGCGACAACCGCATCAAGCGTCCGAATTCGTTTAAATCTTTACGTTTTAAAGCATTTGCAGCCTGCAATGTGCGCTCGTTTTCGGTCACGACGTGACGCGCGCGGCGGCGAATCAATTCCGGCAGAGTGTCGGCGTATTTTTCAAAATCCTCGCGGCTGACGTCTCTTAATTCGCGAATGTCCGGCAGATTTTCTTTCAGAACCCGCACGGCTTGCTCGCATTCGGCGCGGCGCGTGTTGTATTCGCTGGTCGCCAAATCGTGTTTGACGTTCGTGTCGCAAATGACGACCGCGACTCCGCGCGTGTCGAGCGGCACGTTTTCAAATTCCAGCGTGCGGCAATCGAGCAGGAGCGCGTGTTGGGCGCGGGCGTGCGCCGAAACGAACTGGTCCATAATCCCGACTTTCGCGCCGACGTACTCGTGCTCGGTCTGCTGCCCGATTTTCGCCAGCGTCGCGCGCTCGACCGTCCGCCCGGAAAGCTCGCTCAAAGCCAAGCCGGTCACGATTTCCAGCGCCGCCGAAGACGAAAGCCCGGCTCCGGTCGGCACGTCAGACCAGAGAACTAAATCCGCGCCTTTCAGCCGCACGTTCTTGCTTTCCAGAATCCGCGCGACGCCCTCGAAGTAATTCAGCCAGAAGCCTTTTTTTCGTTCCGTCCCGGCGTCCAAATCAAATTCCGCCGCGTCTTCGAGATTGACCGTGTAAATGCGAATTTTCCGGTCGCTTCTTTCGCGAATGGCGACCGCCGCTTCCTTGTCAATCGCCATCGGCAGCACGAAACCGCCGTTGTAATCGGTATGTTCGCCGATTAAGTTAACCCGTCCCGGCGCGCGAAAAAGTCTCGGCTCGCCGCCCTTATCGCTGTCGCCGTAAATCTTCGTAAACTTTTCTTTTAAGCTTCGCGGGTCAATCATTTTTCGTTCGTCCAGACAACCGTTTCGACCAGCGCGCGCAGCTCGGCGGCTTTTTCTTCCGCCAGCGTGTCGTTGATAAACATTCCCGCGCCGGTTTCGCTGCCCGCCAGGTATTTCAGTTTCGTCGCCGTCCTGAGCGGCGGGTAAAACTCGATGTGAAAATGATAAAAATCGTAGTTCTCGCCGTCCGAAGGCTTCTGGTGCAAGACCATCATATACGGAAACGAAACGTTAAAAAGTTTATCAAAAGCCGCCAGAACCTGTTTTAAAATTTCCGCCAAATCAATCTGCTCGCGCGCCGTAAACTCGGTCAAATCCAGCAGATGCCGTTTCGCCGAAACGTGCAGCTCATACGGGTAGCGCGCGAAAAACGGGATATAAGCCGCAAAGCCTTCGTTTTCGACGACGATTCTGCGCCCGTCCGCTCTTTCCTTTTTCAAAATATCGCAGAGCAGGCAATTTCCCGTCTCGTCCGCGTGCTTTCTCGACTGCTCAATCTCGCGCAGAACGCGCGGCGGAACGAACGGGTAAGCGTAAATCTGCCCGTGCGGGTGATGCAGGGTAACGCCGATTGCCTCGCCTTTATTTTCAAATATAAAAACGTATTTGACGAATTCGAGCGCCGACAAATCGCGAAACCTGTCCGTCCAGACCTGCACGAGCTTGTAAATCCGCTCGACCGGCTCCCTTGCCAGCGTCGAAGAATGATTCGGCGTGTAAACGACCACTTCGCATTCGCCGAAACTCGGTCGGACGGCGTAAAAATCGTCGCCCGCAATCGCCGGTTCGGGCGGATTCGGGCTTAAGCTGGGAAAACGGTTTTCAAAAACCACGATGTCGTAATCCGCTTCGGGAATCTCGGTCGGAAAACCGCCCGGCTTGGTCGGGCAGAGCGGGCAAAAATCGGCGGGCGGCAGAAAAGTCCTGTCCTGCCGGTGCGTCGCCGTCGCCAGCCATTCGCCCAAAAGCGGATGCCATCTCAGCTCAGACATTTTCGCTTTCCTCCGCGCTTTCCGTCATGGTTTCGGAATTTTTACTTTCACCGCCGAAAGTATAATAAATAATATAACGCTTTGCGTCCGGCATCGTTTCACGGCGCTTGTGCATTTCGCCGACGCTTGTTTCGGCAGGCGTTTTCCCGTTGTCTTCCATATTCGATTATTTCGAGCGAACGCGCGGCGCTTTTTGTTTTCCGAGCGCGGGCGTTCCGCCTTCCGCCGTCCAGACCCAGCCGTTTTTATAAACCAGGCGGTTCATCAGCATCACGCGCCGGTCGGCGCGGTCGCCGCCGATGCTTTCCGCTTTTGACAGGTTGCGGTTTTTCACGTTGATGGCGTGATAAATAATCCAATCCTGACCTTTGTCGTCGCGAATCACCGAATTATGACCGGGCGCCAGCCATTCATTGTTCATTTCCAGAATCACGCTGTTTTTTCTGCCCGCCACAGCCTGCGCCAAAGTCTCGAAAGGTCCGGTCGCGCTTTTCGAGCGCGCCGCCATCACGGCGTAATGCGCCTTGTCGCCGCAGCAGTTATCGCCGGAATAAAATAGATAATAATAGCCTTTGCGGTAGGTTATCCAGGCTCCTTCGACCAGCCTTTGATAATTATCCGGATTTTCGTCCTTTATCGTCGAAATTAAATCAACCGGCTGGCTGTTTGCCGCAAACTCGATTCGATTCTGAGCCAGCTCGCGCACTTTTATCGGCTGAAAACCGCTGCCCCAATAAAGCAGCCGCTTTCCGGTCTTCGGGTCGTCGAACGCCATCGGGTCGATGTTGATAAAACTTTCGCCGCATTGCAGAGGCTTTCCGACATCTTTAAAAGGACCGGCGGGCGAATCGGCGACGGCGACCGCCAGGCACAAACCCGTCAAAGTGTTCGGGTCAGCCGAATAATACATAAAATATTTTCCGTCGGCTTCCGAAACGTGCGGAGCCCAGAATTTCGGCTCCGGCTTATCCGCCCAGACGGGTCTTTCCGGCAAAGCGTCGGGCAAACGCTGCCAGTTAATCAAATCTTTCGAGCGCGCCGCCTGAATGTGATGCAGTTTGCCGTCAACAATCGTCTGCGTCGCGTAGGCGTAAAAATAACCGTCGCGCGCCCTGATAACGGTCGGGTCGGGAAAATCGAAATCGAAAATGGGATTCTGAAACTCGCCCGCCGCCGACTTCTGCGCCGCCGCCTGCGGCGTGTAAAACGCCAGCGCGCACAGAAAAACGAGCGCCGCGCAAATCATTTTTTTATGAAATAAGTTAAGCATTCGTATCCGAAATAAATTACTTACAGGCTTGCCGTAACTGCCTGCCCTGTAGAATCTTCAAACGTCTATCGGCGGCGATTGATAAACGGCGCGACGCGAACTTCTTTGGTCGGCGCGCCGGCTTCAGCCCGAACCCAGCCGTCGCTGCCGTAAACCAGCCGGTTTATCAGCAGCACGCGCCCGCGCGGGCGGTCTTCCGGGTGATAAGCGTGATAAACAATCCAATCGGTCGATTTATCGTCGCGAATGACGGAATTGTGACCGGGACCGAGCCAGCTTGCGTTTCCCGCAATAATAACGCCGTTGTTTTCCGGCAAAACCGTAAAAGGTCCCGTCGCGCTGGTCGAGCGCGAAACCATCACGGCATAATGCGCCGACGTGCAGCAATCGTCGCCCGAAAAAAACAGGTAATAAAACCCGTTGCGATAAGTCACCCACGCGCCTTCGACCAAATCGCGGTAACTGTTCGGATGCGGGTCGCTGATGGGAAAAATAAGATTGACGGGCTGCGAGCCTGCCAGAAAATCCAGTCGGTTCGCCGCCAGCTCCTGCACTTTTATCGGCTCGAAACCGCTGCCCCAATAGAGATATTTTTTCCCCGTCTGCGGGTCGTCGAAAGCCATCGGGTCGATATTGACGAAACCGCCGCCGCATTTTAAAGGCGTGCCTTTATCCGTAAAAGGTCCCGCCGGATTGGTCGCTGTCGCCACCGCCAAGCACAATCCGGTCTGCGTGTTCGGGTCGGCGGAATAATACATGTAATATGTGCCGCCGGCTTCCGAAACGTGCGGAGCCCAGAAATTCTGCGTCTGATTTGCCCAGGCGGGTTTGACGGGCAGCGCGTCGCC
>DATHBC010000831.1:0-1878 GCA_035296345.1 Pyrinomonadaceae bacterium
GGAAAGAAACATCCCGATTGCCCTGATTGGCGGAACATCGCTGATTATTTTCCTGTATGTTTTTGTCAACATCGCTTATTTCTACGTGCTCGACCCGACGGCGATCGCCTCGGTTTCAAAAGATTCTTCCGTTGCCAAAGAAGTGGTTTCCAGATTCTTTGGCGGCGATATAAAAACTTTTGCGACCGGCTTCGGCGTCGCGCTTTTCACGGTCGGCTTGAAGCTTTAGTCAATCGGGACGCTGCACACCTCGATTCTGACTGGCGCGCGCGTGCCGTATGCGATGGGACAGGACGGCGTGTTTTTCAAAAAATTCGGCGAGCTTTCCGCCGGAACGCGCGTTCCGGTCGTCGCGCTCGTTTTGCAGGGCATCTGGGCTTGCGTTTTGTGTCTTTCCGGCTCGTTCGACACCCTGACGGATTACGTCGTTTTCGGCTCGTGGATTTTCTACGCGCTGGCGACCGCCTCGGTTTTCGTTTTTCGCCGGAGATTTCCCGACGCCGAAAGACCTTACAAGGCGTTCGGCTATCCGATTGTGCCGTTTTTATTTTTGCTGGCGGCGGGCTGGCTTTTGATAAACACGATGATTAGCACGCCGGTGCAGGCTTTTACGGGAATTATCTTAATTTTGCTCGGATTACCCGTTTATTACTTATTGACAAAAGGTAATTCACAAAAAAGGGAAAATATCGGAGAGTAAGCAGGCAATTAAAGTTATGATGAAAGACCGTAGAAGCGGGCGCGAGCGCCGGGCAGTCCAGCGATACCCGGCGCATATCGACATCGAATGGGAAGGCTTGGTCGGCAGAAAGCCGGGAACGATTAGCGATATGAGCGTCGTCGGCTGCTTTATTTTATGCTCGGGCGAGGTCGATGACGCCGAAAACGTCAAAATCTTTTTTCCGCTGACCGACGGGCGCAAAATCCAGCTCTGGGGCGAAGTCACCAATCACGTCTACGAAATCGGCTTCGCCATCCGTTTTATCGAATTGTCGGAAGCGCAGAAAGATTTTCTGGAAGTGTTCGTCGAAACTCTCAGAGATGATTAGCCGCGAAAGTTAAAAAAATCAGCCACGAAATTTCACGAAAGAAACACGAAAAAGAGTTAGCGGCGAATAAGCGCGATTGGCACGAATGAAAAAGAAATAAATTATTCGTGTTTGCGCGCGTAATCGGCGGCTAACTTTCTTTATTCTTATTTCGTGCTTTTTCGTGAAATTTCGTGGCGGACTCTTCTTAATCTTCCTGCAATTTTACGAGCGCGTCGCGCGCCACTTCGCGGTCGTCGAAATGGTATTTGTCGCCGCCGACGATTTGATAAGTTTCGTGACCCTTGCCCGCGATAATCACCACGTCGTTGGCTTTTGCTTTTTGAATCGCCAGGTGAACGGCGTCGCGGCGGTCGGAGATTTTCAAATAGGGCGAGCCGGTCTTTTCCACGCCCTTTTCGATTTCCGAGATGATTTTCAGCGGGTCTTCGGTGCGCGGGTTATCCGAGGTGATGATGACCAAATCGCTGTTTCGCCCGGCGACCTCGCCCATCGGCGCGCGTTTGGTTTTGTCGCGGTCGCCGCCGCAGCCGAAAACGGTGATGATTTGTCCGCCGGTTAAATCTCTGGCGGTTTTTAGAGTGTTCAAAAGCGCGTCGTCCGAGTGCGCGTAATCAACCACAACTGCAAATTCGCCGTCGTGCGTGACGCGCTCGAATCTGCCGGGCGCGCCGACACACGTTTCCAAACCTTCACAGATTTTGTCCAAATCATACCCGAGTTCGAGCGCGACGGCGGTCGCCGCGAGCATATTATAAACGTGCGGTTTGCCGACGAGCGGCGACGTGATTTTTCTCATTCCGCGCGGAGTTTTCAAGTCGAACGAAGT
>DATHBC010000832.1:0-2395 GCA_035296345.1 Pyrinomonadaceae bacterium
GGGGTCGAAGATGCGGAAGCGGTGCGCAAGGCGATTGATTTATCCGCGCAGATTGCTGATAAATTGCCCGAATTTGTTCCCGAATAAAAAAAAGTGGCAGGCGATGAGTAAAAAGTGATAAGTTATAAACAGCAGTTGATAAGGTAAATCTTTTTATTACCAATCACTTATCACTCATCACTCGTCGCTTTTTATTTTTGCCTCGATTTTTCTTTTCGCAATCCGAAAAAAAAGAGTTTGTTTCCCGCGAAAGTTGGAGTATAATCGGCTATCGCTTTCAATCAAACCGATAATTATATTCCCCGTAAAAAAGGTTTTTCTGAAACTTTGTGCGAATTAGGAATTTTCTCTCAATGCCGACGCTGTTCGGTAAACAAAGCTTGAGACTGTCAGCCGGAAAGAAAAAAAGGCAGTCCGTTGGATTGAAAAACTAAAATAAATTCCAGGTTGAAAATCCCTGCGCCGGGCGTTTGCTCCGCCACTGCGCCGGACGGATAAATTCGCTGAAGGTTTTTGCGGTCATTGCCCCGACCGCGAAAACCGAAGTTTCATCCGCGCGTTTCGACCTGAGGAAAAGTGTCTTTAAAAAATGCGTTTTAGAGAGTGCCAATTTGCCAAAACCGGTCTGCCTGTCGTTCTGCTGTCGCTGTTCGTCGGTCTGAACCTTCTTTTTTCTTCCGCTTGCACGAGCGAAGCCGCCAAACAAAAACATATCGCGCGGGGCGAGGAATTTTTGCAGAAACGCAAATTCCGTCAAGCCGTGATGGAATTTCGCGCCGCCGCCGACATCGACAAAAAATCGGCTGAGGCGCATTACGGCTTGGCGCGCGCGCACGAAAACTTAGGCGAAGTTTACGAAGCGATTCAGGAATTGCAGGAAGTCGCGCAGCTCGCGCCGGAAAATCTGGACGCGAAAGCGCGGCTGGGAAATTATTTTCTGCTGATTGCGCCGCCGCAAACCGATGAAGCGCAAAAGATAATCGACCAGATTTTCAGCGTCAATCCGAACTTTGTCGAAGGTCACATCTTACGCGCCAGCCTGCTGTCGGCGCAGAACAAGCCGGAAGCGGAAATCCTCGCCGTTCTGAATCACGCCGTCGAAATCGAGCCTGACCGCCAGGAAACATACATCAGCCTCGCGCGCTTTTTTATGAAGCAGGACAAGGCGCACGAAGCCGAGCAGACGATTCGGAAAGCGATTGCCGTCAGCGAAAAATCGCCCGCCGGTTATGTCGAATACGGTCGCTTTCACGATTTCGCGAATCGTCCGCAGGATGCCGAAGCGCAGTTTAGAAAAGCCGTCGAGGTCGCGCCCGAAAATTACGAGGCGCGCCAAGCCATCGCGTCGTTTTATCTGGCGCAGCGACATTTGGATAAAGCCGAACAGGCTTACAAGGATTTAGCGCAAATTCTGGAAAATTCGGCGGAAGGCTTGACGGAATTAGCCGAATTTTACGCGACGGTCGGGCGCGACGACGAAGCGATTCAGACGTTTCAGGCGATTTTAAGCGATGCGCCCGAACACGCTCCGGCGCGCTATCGTCTCGCCGAAATTTACCTCGAACGCAAAGAGCTGGCGAAAGTCGGCGAGCAGGTCGAAAAGCTTCTGGCAGTCAACAACACGGACGCCGAAGCCCTGATGCTGCGCGCCCGCGTCAAATTGCGGGAAAACGCGACCGAAGACGCGATAAAGGATTTGGAAGAAGTTTTAAAACGCCAGCCGAGCTTTAAATCAGCCTTGTTTTATATGGCGCAGGCGCGGCTCGCGCTCGGGCAGGTCGACCAGGCGCGCGCGTTTATCGGCGATTTGGAAAAATATCATCCGAATTATTTAAACAGTAAATTGCTGAAAATTCAGGCGAGCTTTACGGCAAACGAGCCGCGCAAGGCTTTGCAGGAAGCCGGCGAATTAATCGAGATTGTAAAAACGGCTTATCCGAGCGCGGAAACGTCTTCGCAGCAGCTCGAACAGCTTCGCGTCCGCGCGATTTCTTCTCGCGGCTTGGCTTACATCGAGCTTGGAAGACTCGGCGAAGCGCGCGCCGATTTGGAAGAAATCGTCCGCCTTTCGCCGAATTCGGCGGGCGCTCTCGTTAATCTGGCGAAAGTCGCCGCCGCGCAGAAAAATTTGCCCGAGGCGCTCGGTTTTTACGAAAAAGCTCTGGCGATAGACGGGCGGAATTTCGACGCGCTGAGCGGCGCGGTCAACGTTCTGACGCGCCAGCGGCAGTTTGCGGCGGCGCACGAAAAACTGGACGAAGCGATTGCCGGAAACGCCGCCGATAAAAAGCTTCTGCCCGCCTTTCATTATCTGAAGGCGGACGTTTTCAGCGCGGAAAATAATCCGGCGGCGGCTGAATCCGAACTCGCCAAAGCCATCGAACTCGACGATACG
>DATHBC010000833.1:0-7122 GCA_035296345.1 Pyrinomonadaceae bacterium
GCCTTTAACAATAGGTCGGTCACTTCTCTGACAGCGCCGAGACCGCCTTGTTTTTCCGTCTTATATATAATGTACGGAAAAACTTCTGAAACGGCGTCAGCGACGGCAATCGGCAAACCGACTTTTTCCAGAAGGCAAATGTCGCCTACATCATCGCCGATGTATGCGACCTCTTCGGCAGTCACTTTTGCGTCTTGTAAAACAGCTTCAAAATCTTTCGCTTTATCGAGCGAGCAGGCTTTGATGTAATCGATTCCGAGTTCGGCTGCACGTTTTTCCAGAATTTTTTTCGCGTCTCTCCCGGAAATAATTCCCGAACGAAAACCGGCTTTATGCCACAATGCCAATCCCTGCCCGTCGCGAACGTGGAAAACTTTCAGAGCCTCGCCGCTTTCGTTAAAGTAGAGCCGACCGTCCGTTAAAACGCCGTCGCAATCCATCAAAAGCAGCTTGATTTTTTTCGCGCGGTTTATGATGTCTTCGGTCGGGATAGATTTTTCCATTATTTCCAAAAAGCGAATTTAACAGAAGCGAAATTCCTCCCGCTCAGGCTCGACGCGCGCTTCTGTTTCCAAAGTTCAAATTTTTATACATTATATATGCGTCTTATTTGACCTCGAACATCTCGACGTTGGCGAGCTTCCAATTGCCGCCGGCTTTTGACAAAAGAAAAACCGCCGTTCCGCTTTCGGCTTCCCGATTCAGCAGCCTGATATTTAGCTGAACTTCGGCTAGGACATTGTTAGCGTCGATTCTATCAACCTGTAAAACGGTCGTTTTCCATTCCTGCGCGCTGCTGACGCCGCCGGCGAATCTCGGTATTTCGCCCGCGATAATCATCGCGTCAATATTTGCTTTCGCGCCTGAAACGGCGGCTTTATCGAATTGCGCGAAAAATGCTTTCACGCTCTCGTCGATATTTGCACCGCTTCCGGCTTTACTTCTGCCCAGCCGAGCCGCCAGGGTCGCGCCGTATTCGGCGTCGGCGCGGATTGCTTCTTCAAAATATTTCGAAGCCTGCGCGTTTTGGTTGGTTTTAGCGGCAATTTCGCCGAGTCCGAGATTTGCCCAGGCGAGACTTCTTCCGGTTGGAAGCTTTTCTTCTAAAACCGCGCGAAATTCCCTCTCGGCTTCGGCGGCTTTGTTTTGCGCCAGAAGCGTCCGCGCCAACCATATGCGCGCGTCGTCCAAACGCGGGTAAAGGCTCAGAGCCGTTCGCGCGTTTTTCTCCGCCGCCGCAAATTCCTGTTTATCAAACGCGCGTTTGATAACTAAAAGCGCATCGTTTTCGTTAAATTCGCGCGGCGCGACGTCGTCGGAAAAATCAACCTGCGGGAATATTTTTTCCGGGTCGATTTCGGCGCGAACTATTCTGGAAGACGTTTTGAAAATCGCTTCGGCAAAGCTTTGCGGCGCAATCGTCGCCTGCGTCGTTAATCTTTCGCCTTTGTCGGTTAAGCCAACGACGGTAACGTTCGCGCCAATCGCGCCCAGATTCCTCAGGGCGACTTTCGTATCCGCGCCGACCGTCTGCGGCAGACCGACCAGCAGATTCATATCTGTCGGCTGGTCAAACCAGTAATCGAGCGATTCTTTCTGCGTCGTCAAAGCCGCGCGCGCGCCAGCCAGCGTCAGGTTCCCTTCTTTTAAAAGCGGGCGAATCGCGTTGAAAAATTCCGCCTGACCCATATTACGCGCGACCAGCCGCCAAATCATCGCGCCTTTGTTTCCGGTCGAGGCGTAAAAGTAATCGTCCAGCGGCGAAACCTGCATGAGCGGCGCGTCGCGACGGGCGACCGCCGCATAAGCCGTGCGCTGGCGCAGGCGTTCGACGTCGGCGACATCCTTGCCGAATTGTTTTTCGATAAACTGCGTGGCGATAAATCTCGACAAGCCTTCGCGCAGAGCGCCGTAGCCTTCGCCGCGCACTATCGACGCATTGCCGAGCCATGTTTTGGCGACGGCTTCGGCGACGTTCATCGCCGTCAGCGAATCGACTTTCCGGCGGCGAAACGCGCCGTAATCGAGCAGAATCGTGCCCGCGTCGGCAAAGCCCGAGCCGCGCCGGACGGCGACGATGCGCGTCGGAGTTTCGGTCGTGCCGCCGAGCAGCGAAGCCGTGAAAGTTTTGGCTTCGACGGCGAGATTCGCCAGTTCACCGGCGCGCTGTTTTTCGGCTTCACCCGCGCCTTTCGGCAAATAAACCGTGACGCCTTTCGCCTCGACTGTGTCCCAGCTTCCGGTCGCGAAAAACGGCTGACCGTTTAATTTCTGCTCGAAGACGTTCGCGCCGCTCGCCGTTCCCGAAGAAATAATCGTCTCGCCGCCGGGCGCATTGACGGTCAGGCGCAGCGGCGCGAAATCGGCTCCGCGCGGCGCATAATGGCTGTTCGGCGTCGGATACCAGAAAGACAGCGGCAGAAATTGCGAGCCGGCGGGCGAAATCGTATTCAACCCGGAATTGTCGTCGACTTTTAATTTGTAGTCGACGGCGACGGTCGTCGAAGCGTTCGGCTGGACGGTCGGCAGAGTGACGATGATTCTTTGCAGCGCGCGCGAGGTTCCGAGCTTTTCTTCGCCTTTGGTAAAAGAGGCGGACGAATTATTAACCGTCACGGCGGAAACTTCGGCGTTCGGGCTGATGCGCAAAGTTAGTCGAGAGCCTGCGCCGTTGCCGACGTTTTGCAGATTCAAGACCGCTTTCGCCGTCAAATAACGGTCAGCCGTCGGCAAAGTCGCGGTGATGTCGTATTTTTTAACCTGCCACGCCGCCGCGACGCGCACGTTTTCGTCCTGCGCCGAAATGTACGAGGAAAAAATAAAAAGGAAAAAGGAAAAAGTTATAAATGATTTGATAAATTTCATGTTTCTAGGCGTTTTATCTCGATTATATTAACACTTAGGGTATTTGAATCCAGCCCGCGCCCGGTCGCCGGAGCTTCAATGACAGTTGCCGCCGATGCTCGGGCAAAGGAATCCTGTTCTCCGGCAACTGCCGTCGAATCTGCGGCAAACCGTTTTACTTAAGAGCCGACTAATTCGTGAATCCGTTTCAATTTGGAAAGCAATTTTTCCAATCGCGCCAGCGGCAGTTGATTCGGTCCGTCGCTTGGCGCTTTCGCCGGATTGTCGTGAACTTCCATAAAAACCGCGTCCACGCCGCAAGCCACACCGGCACGAGCAAAATGTTCGATGTATTCGGCTTGTCCGCCCGTTGCCTTGCCCAAACCGCCCGGAAGCTGCAAGCTGTGCGTCACGTCGAAAACGACCGGTACACCGAAAGAGCGCATAATCGGGAAGCTTCGCAAATCGACGACCAGATTATTATAGCCGAAGCTCGCGCCGCGCTCGGTCAAAAGAATTTTCTCGCCGCCCGCGCCTTGCAGCTTCTCGACGATATTTTTCGCGTCCCACGGCGCGAGAAACTGTCCTTTTTTGACGTTGACGGCTCTGCCGGATTTCGCCGATTCGATTAATAAATCCGTCTGGCGGCAGAGAAACGCCGGAATCTGGATGATGTCCGCGACCTCGGCAACTTGCTCGACCTGCCGCGTTTCGTGAACGTCCGTGATAACCGGAACGCCGATTTCCGCTTTAACCTGCTTGAGAACTTCCAAGCCGAATTCCATTCCGCCGCCGCGAAAGCTTTCAATCGAGCTGCGATTCGCCTTATCGAAAGAAGATTTATAAACGAAATCCACGCCGACCGCGCCGCAAATATCACTGATTTCCTGCGCCATAAACAGCGCGTGCTGCGCCGATTCGACAACGCACGGACCTAATATAAAAGCTAAACGCCCGTCGCCGAAAATTACATTACCGACACTAAAAGTTTTTATTTCACTCATCCGATTATTTTAAAATTTGCGAGTAATATGAGAAACCAGCTCGCCCAGGCAAGAATTATCGAAGCACGAAAAATCCAGAGCAGAATTCGCGCGTCGGTTTCCTGCCGCACCCAATAGGGAGTTTTCCAGGTAATTTCATCCAATATCTGTCTTTGCCGTGAACTCCAGAGAGTCTCTTTCTTTTTATCTTTTTCCCACAGATTTCTGTATCTTTCCTTCTTAATCCGGGTAATCACAGACGAAGTTATTGCAGTCAAAGCAATAAAGAAAATAAAAAATATGCCGAAAATCCATGACAGGAACATAAATTAAAGGTCAATCGTTTATTCTTCGCTCATCACTGCAACTCTTTCCGGCGATTCGAACATTTCGCGCTGCACTTGTTTGTCGCTGGTTACATCTTCTTTTAGATTCTCGCTGTTCAGGCGATTTTGCAGAGCGGCTTGGACGAACGCGACGAAAAGCGGATGCGCTGCGACCGGCTTTGATTTGTATTCGGGATGAAACTGGCAGCCGACGAAAAACGGGTGCGTTTCGCGCGGCAGCTCAATCATCTCGACGAATTTTCCGTCAGGCGAGACGCCGCTGAAGACAAAACCGTTCTGTTCCAGAATCTGGCGAAATTCCGGGTTGAATTCGTAGCGGTGACGATGGCGCTCGGAAATTTCTTCCGCGCCGCCGTAAATCTCGCGGACGAGCGAATTTTCCTTTAATTTGCAAGCCCACGCGCCCAGGCGCATCGTGCCGCCGAGTTCTTCGACGTTGACGAGGTCGCGCAGCTTGAAAATTATCGGGAAAGGCGTTTCCGGGTTAAACTCGGTCGAATCGGCATCGCGCAAGCCGCAGACGCCGCGGGCAAATTCGATGGAAGCCGTCTGCATTCCGAGACAGATGCCGAAATACGGCGTGCCGGATTTCCGGGCGTAAGTAATGGCGCGAATCATTCCCGAAATGCCGCGTTTGCCGAAGCCGCCGGGAACGAGAACGGCGTCGTAATCCTGCAATCGCGTGTGATAATTTTCGTCGTCAATCAGGCTTTCCGATTCAATCCAGCTCACGTTGACGCGCAGATTATTCGCCACGCCCGCGTGCGTCAAAGCTTCGCGCAGGGATTTGTAGGAATCTTCCAGCTCGACGTATTTTCCGACAATCGCTATTTTCACTTCGCCTTCCGAAGGCTCGCGGATGGTCGAGACGAGCTCGCGCCAGCGTTTCAAATCGGCGTTCGGGAATTTTTCTTCGAGACCGAGCTCCTTGACGATTAAATCGTCCAAGCCCTGTTCGTGAAAGACCAGCGGAACCTCGTAAATCGTCTTGACGTCCTGCGCGGCGATAACCGCGTTTACGTCGACGTTGCAGAAAAGCGCGATTTTGCGGCGCAAATCGACGGACAGAGGTTTTTCCGAGCGACACAAAAGAATGTCCGCCGAAATACCGATTTCGCGCAGCTCGCGCACCGAATGCTGCGTCGGCTTGGTTTTCAATTCTCCGGCGGCGGCGATGTAAGGCACGAGCGTGACGTGAACGTAAAGCGCGTTGCCGCGACCTTCTTCGCGCCCGAGCTGGCGAATCGCTTCCATAAACGGCAGCGATTCGATGTCGCCGACCGTGCCGCCGATTTCGACAATCAAAACGTCCGGATTGTCTTTTTCCACGACGGCGCGCACGGCGTTTTTGATTTCGTCGGTGATGTGCGGGATGACCTGAATCGTTTTGCCCAGATAATCGCCGCGCCGCTCTTTTTCGATAACCGAAAGATAAATGCGCCCGCTCGTCCAGTTGTTCGCCTGCGAGAGCCTGGCGTTGGTAAATCTCTCGTAATGCCCGAGGTCGAGGTCGGTTTCCGCGCCGTCGTCGGTCACGTAACATTCGCCGTGCTGGAAAGGCGACATCGTGCCCGGGTCGACATTTATATAAGGGTCGAGCTTCATCATCTGCACGCGCGCGCCGCGCGCTTCCAGAAGGCAGCCGATTGAGCTTGCCGCCAAACCTTTTCCCAAACTTGAAACCACGCCGCCGGTTACGAATAAGTATTTAGTCATAATTTTTCCTTCTCTGCTCGTCTCTATCGCTCGTTTCTCGTCCTGAAACAGAGACTTTTTCCCGAAAATAACTCTCTGTTTTTTGAAAATACGTCTCTGACATTTAAAAATACGTCTTTACTTTTTAAAAATTCGTCTCTAACTTTTAGAAATTCGTCTCTGCTTTTTGGATATATGTATTTAACTTTTAAAAATTTGTCTCTGTTTTTTGAATATTTGTCTTTATCTTTTGTAAAGTAGTCTCTTATCTTTAAAAAACAGTCTCTTATTTTCGGAAAACACTCTCATATTTTCGGAAAACAGTCTCTTATTTTCGGAAAACAGTCTCTTATTTCTAAAAAGCAGTCTCTTCTTTACGTAAACAAGTCTCTGCTTTTACGAAAGTAAAGGCTTATTTTTCAAACACGAACGTTCGCGCCGGAAGATTTGAATTATTCGCTTTCGCCTGTTGCGGCTGTTCCGCCGGATTTGCCTTCGCGTTTCTTTTTATTGTAGCGACCTTCTTTGAGCTGCGTCTGCACTTCTTTCGCTTTCGCCGCTTCCGGGTTCATCAGTTCGTGCAGCGCGTTCATACTCGCGCCGAGCATCGTCGTATTTTCCGCCGCGCTGCGCTCAAATTCCGCTTCGGTTCGTCTTTGCGGCTTGCTTAAAATTTTTAAACCGACCAGCGCGCCGCCGACCAGCAAAACGAAAAATATTAATCCGAGCCAATCGCTCATATCGCCTCGCTTAAATTATCCCAGCCGTAAATCACGGTTTTAAATTCGATTCCGGCTAAAAGGTGACTGCTTTCGCCGACGACGCGCCCGCCCATTTTTTCATAAAAATTTCGATACGGGCTTATTTCGAGCGTGTCCAGACACATGGATTTAAAGCCGCGCGCCGCCAATTCCCGCCGGCAAAGCCGAAAAAGCTTTCCGCCGATTCCCTTTCTTTGAAACTCGGGCAGAAAATAAATCGCGTAAAGCTGCGCGTCGAATAAGTTTTTCAGTTGATGCGACTTGCCGAAATCGGCAAATCCGACAATTCCGTTTTCCGGCGTTTCGGCGACAAGCATTTTATAAAACGAATCCTGCGCGAAAGCCTGCCGGAACGCCTCGATACGATTTTCGACCGACATCGCGTCCAGATGCTCCTGCGGCGTGATTCCGGCGAAAGATTTTTGCCACGACTGCACGTGGACGCGCGCAATCTGGGGAATATCTTCGACTTCCGCTTCGCGATACGTGATA
>DATHBC010000834.1:0-4204 GCA_035296345.1 Pyrinomonadaceae bacterium
TGATAAAGCCAAGCCGTAATCGAAAGCAGGGTCAAAGCCGCGAGCAACTGGTTCGACGCGCCGAACAGCGTCCAGAAATCCGTCCAGCTCCCTTTCGGCGCAATTAAAACGCAGATGAAAGGCACGACAATCGTTCCCAGCGTGCCGATAATCGCGCCGATTCTGCCTTTTAATCCGAAAAGTTCCTGCACGATGTAGCGTCCCAGTCGCAGGGAAACGTCGAGCGTGTCGAAAACGAAAGTCGAAAAAGCCATCGCGCCGAAAGTGACGGCGAAAGCCATATTTTCCCGACCGATTAAAAGCGTTAGAAACCTGCCGATGCCGTCGCCGTAGATTTTTCCGGGCGCGACGCCTTTCGCGGCTTCGGCGGCGACAATCATAATCGTGACGAGCGCGATAAAAGCCACGAAACCTTCCGCCAGCATCGCGCCGTAGCCGACCGATTTGGCGTGCGATTCCTTTTCAATCTGCTTCGACGTCGTGCCGGAACAAACCAGACCGTGAAAACCGGAACACGCGCCGCAGGCAATCGTCACGAACAAAAACGGAAACAGCATCCCGGTCATGCCGCCGACGTCGAAGGATTTAAAAGCCGGCTGCTCGATGCCGTAACCGCCGAAGAAAATCCCGATAATTCCGACGGCAATCGCCGTGTAAAGTATAAAACCGCCGAGATAACCGCGCGGCTGCAATAAAGCCCAGACCGGAACGAGCGAGGCGATAATGCAGTAAATTAAAATTAAAACGCCCCACGTGATGTGGTCGAATAAAAAAACGGTTGAAAATTTTGTGCCTAAGAAAGAAAGCGCGAAAGTGGCGGGAACGAAAATAACGGTCGAAAGCCAGAGCGGCGGTTTTAAAAATCTTTCGACCAAGCCTAAAACGATTGATAAAACCAGATAAGTGACGCTGGCAAAGGCGACCGCGCCGCCCGGATTAAAGCCCGAAGCGTTTTGCAGAGCCTCGTCGCCCGCCACGAAAGTTCCGGCGGTGATGTCGGTAAAAGCGACGATGACGTAAACCAGCGCAATCCATATAAAAGCCATCATCGCGCGACCCGCGCCGCTGCCCAGTTTTTCGCGCGTGATTTCGGCAATCGACGTCGCGCCGTGTCGAATCGAGGAAGTCAGAGTCGAGAAATCGTGCACCGCGCCGATTAGAACGACGCCGAGCGCAATCCACAAAAGACACGGCAGCCAGCCGAACGCCTGGCAGGCGATAATCGGTCCGGCAATCGGTCCGGCGGCGGCGATTGCCGAGAAATGCTGCCCGAAAAGATAGAAAGGCTTGGTCGGCACGAAATCTTCGCCGTCGTTGATTTTGTTTGCCGGGGTCGCGCGCGCGTCGTCGAGCCGGAATTGTTTCGCAATCCAGCGCCCGTAAACGAAATAACCTGCGACGAGCCAGATTAAAAAGACGATTGCCAAAAGAGCGAGCATAAATTTTCTCCGCTGTCGGTTTGGGAAAGATTTGAAGCTGAACAAATTTACGATATTTCGAGCGGAAACGGCAAATAATAAAGAAAATTTATTGAGAACAGGCAGTTTTCCGCCGCGTCGGAAGGCTTGACGCTTCCGCCGGAGGCTTCCGGTAGAGCGTCGAAGGTCTCGTCGCTTACGTCGGAAGGCTTGTCGGCTGCGTCTGAGGCATCGTCGCTTACGTTGGAAGGCTTGTCGCCTGCGTTTGAGGGCTTGTCGCCTACGTTGGAGACATCGTTGGTTACGTTTGAGGGCTTGTCGCTTACGTCGGAGCACGCCGGTAACGCGTCGAAGCCTGTCGGTAAAGCGTCGGAGGCTTCCGGTAAAGCAATTTTTGTATTAAAACAATGCGTTTTCGGCTTTTTTAATCCGAAACGGTCGAATTTGCATTCGAGTTCGAGGCGGCGATAAAGCGTTCGACCATTTTCGATTCTTCCTGCACGCCGGTCAGCGGGGCGAAGCGGAATTTGGCTTCCGCCTTGCCGATTTTGAGAAAGATTTTAAAGATGCTGTGTTTTTTCCACGTGCTCGTCGTTTCGGTGTCTAATTTGATTTTGTCGATGTTCAGCGTCGGCGTTTCGAAAGTATGCACGTTTTCGTCCGATTCAAAACGCAGGTTGTCCTGCGAGATATAGAGCGAGCCGGTGCAGCGACCCGTGAATTTCCCGTTGTCGTCGTGGAAGACGCGGAAAACCGCGCTGCCGCCGTTGACGAACGATTCGCGCATGGATTTTTCCGCTGCATTGAGATTGTTCAGTTCATAGAGATAAATAAATCCGAGCATCTGATACGCCGCCGGGCTCGAAGGATTCAGCTTGACGGCGTTTTCCAGAATCTGCACCGCGCCTTTCGGATTTTTCCGGTCTTTGTAGAAATAAATCGCCTGTTCGAGCAAATCGTCGTAGCTCAGCGCGGCAGCGCCGGCAGGCGCGGGATTTTTCGCGCGATTCCGGTTGTTTTTTCCGGTTTTCGCAATGGCGGCGGCGTTGCTTCTCGACGGCAGGCGCGGATTATTAGCCACGGCTTTGATGACTTCCGGGCGCGCGCCGGCGGCAATCAGACTTTTTCTGACCGCCGGAGTCAGCTCGAAATCGACGCCGTTGCGATTGATAATGGTGACGATGTCGCCGGTTTGCAGTTGCCTGGTGCGAAGCGCCTGAATCAGACGGTCTTTTTTAACGGGCGAGCCCTTGTACTGCGCAAATAAATTACTGCTTCCGGCTGCTCCTATTAAAATTAAAAAACAGGCTGCCGACAGTTTAATAAAACTTTTGCACGCTCTGATTGTAAAAATCGGACGCTTCATTATTTTTACAATTTCCTTTCCCATTGCTGCGGCGCGGCTCGGATAAAATTTATGAAAATTTAAATTCCCGTTAAAATCTTTTCGGCGCGGCGCAGGCGTTCCGCTTTGGATTCGCGCGTCTCTTTTTTCTTTATGAGGACGCGCGACGCCGCAGATTTTTGCTCCCCGGGCTGAACGACCGGCGAAACGGTTTCCGGCATCGTTTCAGCTTCAGGCTTTTTCGCCGCAGCGGCGGATTCCGTCTTGATTTCGGCGCGCGGCAGCTCGTTTTCAAATTCGATTTCAACGCTGCGATGACTGACCGCATCGGTTTTCAGAGAGATTTTTTCGTCCTGGAAAAAGATAAGCTGCGAAACGAAATGTAAAACGATGACGGCAAAAATAGCCGCGACCGCTTTTGAATAACGGCGCTGCGCGGATTTGCCCGTAAATGACGGTCGAATATTCGATTCGCCGCCGCTTGCCCCTAGCTCGTCTGGTTTAAATCTTTTCATCTGTAAGCTTTTTTTGATGCGCTCGCGGGAAGATGAGTTGCCGCAAGAGAAAACATCGTTAAACAAAAGGTTCGGATTAATGCGCTCGCGGCGATTTGTCGTCGAAAATACCCCTTTTGAAACCTCTCGGGAATCTGTGCCGGTAGTCAACCGGCTCTTTAAGTATAACACGAACTCAGTGACGGCAAATAATTATCTTTAAACATTTTTGTTTTTTTTAGCGGCGAGCGAAAACCGCCGGGTTTTTAACCGAACCGCAATTGAATTATGATAAAACCATGAACGAAGAAAAATCTCTACAGGAAATTTTTGCGCCGAACGGCATCTGTTTCGGCTGCGGCGCGGCAAACGAAAAAGGCTTGCGCATTCGCAGCTTTCCCGCAGGCGGCGACAGCGACGGCAGCGAAGAAGAAGTCGTCTGCGAATGGCATGCTGAAGCGCATCATCAGGCTTTTCCCGGGATGCTTTCCGGCGGCATCGTCGGCACGCTTCTGGATTGCCATTCCAACTGGACGGCGGCTTTTCACCTGATGAAAAAGAACGAAAAATCCGAGCCTGACTGCACCGTGACGGCAAATTATTCGGTCAAGCTGCTGCGCCCGACGCCCTTCGGCGCGACGATAAAACTGGCGGCGAGAGTCGTCGAATCAACTGAAGACCGCGCCACGGTCGAAGCCGAATTGATGGCGAACGGCAAAGTCTGCGCCACGTGCAAAGGCTTGTTCGTCGCCGTCAGGGAAGGTCATCCGGCGTATCATCGCTGGTAAAAAAGTGGAAAAGTGAAAAAGTGAAAAGGTGAAAAAGCCGTCGTTATTTATCTTCAATTTACTTTTTCACTTTTACCCTTTTTCACATTTCCACTTTCTTCATCTGCCTGTCGAAATCCGCCGTCAAGCCCAATCTTTCCAGCCAGAGCTGCTGCTGTT
>DATHBC010000835.1:0-1965 GCA_035296345.1 Pyrinomonadaceae bacterium
GCTAAATTGCGCGTGTCGACGTCGACTTCGCGCTGCGTGACGTAGGATTTTTTGTCCTTGTGGAGAAATTCAATCGGGTCTTCGACCGTGACGATGTGCGAGTTTCGCGTACGATTGATGTTATCGACCATCGCCGCGAGCGTCGTCGATTTTCCCGAGCCGGTCGTTCCCGTCACGAGAACCAAACCGCGATTTTCTTCGGCGATTTTCGTGAGAACCGGCGGAAGTCCGAGCTCGGCGAAATTGCGAATCGTGTCGGGAATGACGCGGGCGACGATGCCGACCGAGCCGCGCTGCTGAAAAATATTGACGCGAAATCTGCCCAAGCCGGACACGCTGTAGCCGATGTCGACTTCGTAAGCCTCTTTAAAATGCTGTTTCTGGCGATTCGACATCATCGAAAAAGCCATTTCCAGCGTCTCTTCCTGCGCCAGGCGCGCCACGCCCGCGACGGGACGCAGCTCGCCGCTCACGCGAATCACCGGAAAAGAGCCTGCTCTGAGGTGCAGGTCTGATGCGCCAAAGCTCATTGCCATCCGCAATAAATCGTCAATTCTGGTCGGCATACAAGAAGAATAGAAACTTTCTTAAGATTTTTAAGGTTGGGACTGATTTTAAACGTTCGGACAGGAAATGCCAAACTGCCTAAAAGATTTTAACCGTGATAAACGCTTCGCGCCAATCATTTTTTACAAAGCAGGATTCTTCACGATACAAAATCAACCGCAGGCGACTATTTTAAATGTATTAAAAACACGGTTTTATTAATTACTTCGTTTCAATTCTTCGACCGTTCCGACCGCCCCTTCAATATCGCCCCGGTAAACGATTACGCCTGTTTGATTGATGACGAAAGCTGCCGGAAAACGAAACACTCCGAATTTTTCCGACATATCCGCGTCCTTTGTAATGACGACGGGAAAAGAATGTCCTTCTTCCCTGATTATTTCAAAGGCTTGATTGGATTTATCTACTTCGAGCGGTTTATTAACCGCCAGAATCATTACCGATGAATCGTTTTTGTAAGCCTGATACGCCTTTTCAACCTGCGGAAATTTCGCAAAGCAATATCCGCAGCGTGTATGCCAGAAATCCAGCAAAACGATTTTGCCGTTGAAATCCTGTTCGGTTACCAGCTTCCCGCCTTCATCGAAGGCTTCAAATCCGGCGGGCAGCGAATATGAAACCCGACCGGTAAACGTTCCGTGCTGCGCTCTGTGTATCCAGTAATGCCAGCCCTGAAAAAACATAAAAAGCGTAAAAAAAGACGCCAGTAAAATCGGCAATAGATGGAAAGGGCTTTTCAAACGCAGATACAGAAAGCCGGACGCGATAGCCAGCAGGTGCATCACGAAATACGGCAAGCCCGAAACGCTTTCGGCGAACCAGAGGTAAAAGGTGTAAGAATCAATCAAAATCCTTGCCGCAAGTATTATACCGAAAATTTTCGCCGTTGATTGCTCTTTTCCGAATTTCTTAAGACAGTAAACGGTGAAAAGGAAACAGGCGAAAAAGCTAACCAGAGAATTGTAGTTTATCGAACCGGTAAGCTGGGCGATGACGACCAGCATCAGAAACAAAACAATGAGTATTTTGAGAAATATTTTGTAATTCATAACCTCTCGCCCGTGCAGGTCGGTTGTGACGATTCGGTTTTCGGAATTTCTGCTTTCTGAGCAAAGATATTCAGAGTCAACGGACCGAGAAGACCGACGATAATCAGCGTGAAATATACTAAGCTATTGTTTTTTCTGTTTATTTTAATTTTACCTTTCATTAATTTTTACCTTTCAATAACAATTGACAAGTTTCGGGAAAAGTTTCCTTTACGTTTTGTTTATTGAGAAGTCGGAACTTCAAAACACGCTCGGCAGGAATTATTAACTTGAGTAAGGAAATCCGACAAATTCCGATAGACTTTCGCCGCTTGATTTCTTAATATTTCCCACATGCAGCCACGCACGC
>DATHBC010000836.1:0-3589 GCA_035296345.1 Pyrinomonadaceae bacterium
ATCGCCGGATTCGATGTTTAATGCTCGATGTCTATGATACTCAATGTCTATGATAAATGATAAATGTTAAATGTTAAATGTTAAACGTCAGGCGGATTTTTTCCGTGGTCGTCATACATCAGTTTCTGATTAATCGTCGGCGCGACCGTCAGATTTCCGCCCGCGTCGAAAACGAGTTGTATAACCCACCCGAAAACGTCGCCGCTCCATTTCGGCGGCAGCGTGCCTGCGGGCGCGCCGAGTGCTTCAGCCAATTTCAAAATCTCGCCGTGATGCCAGCAGATAAGAACGTTCGTGTTGTCGTATATGCCGTTTTGCAGCAGCTCGCCGGCGAGCTTCGGGTAATCGGCGTTTTTGTAGCTGTTGTCGATGGAAAGCCCGAGAGCGCCGGACAAAGGCTGTATCGTCAGAAAGGGACGATTGCTTTCGGGCGATTCGGCGGTCGCAAACAGGTAATTCCATTTCAACGGACTCGACTGGCTCGGAAAATTCTGGAAATAGACGACGTAGGCGTGCGCGCGCTCCTGTCCGGCGATTGACAGCGCCGGGTTTTTCTTATCGTCGGGCTTTTCGCCGTGACGTATTATCACGATGTTCGTATTTTTCGGCATCGAAAACGCTCCTTAATTATTTTCGGATAAATATAATATAAAGCGGACGGCTCAAACAAAGTTACATCAGCGAAAAATCATATATTTCAATAAACCGAGCGACGCTCGCGCGCCTTCAGACCAGAAACCGCCGAAGCCTTTTGCGCCGCCGCCGACGTAAGCCAGCACCGAGCCGTAGCAAATCAGGTTCATAACGGGCAGAATCAGAAGCGTTTTCAGCAAGCCCGCTTTTTGCAAATCGGGCTGGCGAAAGCTCGTTTCGCTCCAGTTCGTGACCAGATGAAACGCGGTCGTCCAGCCGAGGATGCCGAGCACGAGGCGCGAATTTAACCCGGCGAAATAAGCGAAAATCAAAACCGCCAGCGAAACCGTCGGCAGGAAATACGGCGCGAGCGTCACCCACGTGTGCCCGGTCGTGCCGAGCCCGATTTGCCGCACCTCGCCGCCTTCGTGCGCGCTGACGCGAATGCCGACCGGAATTTTCAGAAAAACCAAGCCGACCAGAAGATGCGTCAGCTCGTGTTCGAGCGTCTGGAGATAAGACCACGTCGCCGGAAAAAGACGTTTGGCGATAAACAGGCTCGGAACGAAGACGACCGCGCCGGCGATGAAAGCCAGCCAGCGCGCGTTGCCGAGCGAGATTTGCGGAATCACCCGCAGCATTTCCCTGCCGAAGCCGTAAAACAAAAACGGCACGGCGACGAGAAACAATATCAGAGATATTCTGGCGATAACCGGCAGCAGCATTTCTGCTCGGATTTTACCTTGTCCGGCTCGATTTCCAAATCGCGGATGCCGCCGGTTTGACGAAATCGCCGTTCTTTTTACGCCGCCGCCCGAACGCGAAAAAACGCGCCTGATAAAAAACGATTTTTATCCGGCGCGTTTTCCTTTTTTTAAAAAGTAATTTAATGACCCAGATATTGGTCCAGAATCGGTTCCAGCACGCGCGGGTCGAGCGGCTTGTTGATTAAATCGTCGCAGCCGGCTTCCATCGCCTGCCGGTAATAGGATTTGCCGTAGGCGGTGACGGCGATAATCGGCAGCCGCGCCGTTTCGTCCCATTTTCTGAGGATGCGCGTCGCCGTCAAGCCGTCCATAATCGGCATCGACATATCCATCAGGATTAAATCGGGCACGCTCGATTTAGCCCTTTCCACCGCTTCCTGACCGTTACAAGCTTCTATCACCGCATACCCGCTCGATTCCAGCATAAACCGCATCAGGCTGCGCGAATCGGCATAATCTTCGACAATAAGAATCGTTTTCATCGGCATAGGTCGAGTTGAAAAATACTTTTAAAATATCAGGAAATCAATCAAAACAACTAATTTCTTTTCCCGTTAAGCCATCTAGAGTAACCGTTAGGAAATTCGCCCGGCGAAATTTCCCGCTTATAAAGCTCAAAGCCCCGAATACGGCATTTTCGCCGCGCCGGTTTATTTAATAAACTACTCCTTTTGTTCAAAGATTACAATAAAAAACTTAAGCGAACAAATCAGGGGCAGACGGTAAACGGTAAACGGTAAGCTCGTCGTTTCGCGTTCCCGGTTATATATAAAAATTCGCTGCTTGAAACCGCAGCTTACGGTTTACCGCTGACCACCGATTAAATATTTTTACTAGAAATAGATTCGTCGAAGTTTTATACTAATCGGAGTGTTAGTCTTTTTTGCAGTAAATGTCTATTCTACAAGTCAAAAAACGACCATTCCATTGATTCTTATTTTGTTCGAAAAGGGGATTGAACTATGAGCGCTTCTGTGACGACCAATAAGCCTGTCACCGGTAAATCGAAGACCAACGGGCGCGCTAAGACAAACGGTCACGCCAAAGCCAACGGCAATGCTAAAACCAACGGTCACGCCCGGACCGATTATCTCGATGAAAAACTATTGCTGAGCGTGCTGACGGCAGTAAAAAAAGGCGATTTCTCAAGTCGCATGCCGACGGACGAAGTCGGCGTCGGCGGAAAAATCTACGACGCTCTGAATGAAATTATCGAGCGCAACGAGATGCTCACGTCCGAGCTGAGCCGCATCAGCGAAGTCGTCGGTAAAGAAGGAAAAATCGCGCAGCGCGCAACCCTGAGCCACGCCACCGGCGCGTGGGCTTCGTGCATTAACTCGGTCAACACTCTGATTACCGATCTGGCGCAGCCGACCACTGAAGTTGCCCGCGTTATCGGCGCGGTCGCGGAAGGCGATTTGTCACAAAACTTCAACCTGGAAATCGACGGGCGACCGCTCAAAGGCGAATTCCTGCGCACGGGTAAAACCGTTAACACGATGGTCGCGCAGCTCGGCGCTTTCGCCTCGGAAGTGACGCGCGTGGCTCGCGAAGTCGGAACCGAAGGTAAACTCGGCGGTCAGGCGCAGGTAAAAGGCGTTTCGGGAACGTGGAAAGACTTGACCGATAACGTCAACCTAATGGCTTCGAACTTAACCGGGCAAGTCAGAAACATCGCCGACGTGACGACCGCCGTGGCGAACGGCGACTTGTCAAAGAAAATCACGGTCGACGTCAAAGGCGAAATTCTGGAACTTAAAAATACCATCAACACGATGGTCGACCAGCTTTCGTCGTTTGCATCCGAAGTGACGCGCGTGGCTCGCGAGGTCGGAACGGAAGGAAAACTCGGCGGTCAGGCGGAAGTGAAAGGCGTTTCGGGAACATGGAAAGATTTGACCGACAACGTAAACCTGATGGCGAACAACCTCACCGGACAGGTGCGCAACATCGCCGAAGTGACGACCGCCGTGGCAAACGGCGACCTTTCCAAAAAAATCACCGTTAATGTTAAGGGCGAAATTTTAGAACTTAAAGACACCATCAACACGATGGTCGATCAGCTTTCGTCCTTTGCATCGGAAGTAACGCGCGTGGCTCGTGAAGTAGGAACCGAAGGTAAATTGGGCGGTCAAGCCGAAGTGAAAGGCGTCGGCGGCGTGTGGAAGGATTTGACGGATAACGTGAAC
>DATHBC010000837.1:0-9061 GCA_035296345.1 Pyrinomonadaceae bacterium
TTCCCGTCACAATGGTCGATTGCTGGAGCGCCATAGAACTGGCGATGCGCGGGTTGCTGGTGTTCCAGATGTCGGAGAAAAATTTCGACTGCACCGCCTGGGCGGGCGTATCGACGGCGGCGATGCCCAAAAGCCCGGCGGTTTCGCGGATTCTTTCGCGTCCTAATTCGACCGCCATGCGCGCGAAATACTGGTTGCTCGAAGCCTCGAAAGCCTGCGCGATATTCAAAGCGGTGCAGCCGTAAGGCGGTTCGCAGCCGCCGTTGGCGTCGGTAATCGTGCGCGAGCCGCGAAAAGCGACAAAGCCGCCGCCGCTGCTTTCAAAAATCGAATTCTGTCTGCCGGCGCGAAAAGCCGAAATCATCGTGAAAGTTTTAAAGGTCGAGCCGGGAACGTAAAATTCGCGCGTCGCGCGATTTAAAAGCGGCTTGTTGCGCTTGTCGCGTTCGAGCTGGTAAAAGCTGTCCAGATTTTCGACTTCGGCGAGCGAGAACGATGGGTTGGAATACATCGCCAGCAGCTCGCCCGTTTGCGGATTCAAAACGACGACAGCTCCTTTTTTGCCCTGTAATTGCTGCGCCAGAAAGGCTTGCAAATCGCGGTCAATCGTCACGCGCACGTCGCGCTGCTCGTCTTCCGGCTTTTTGATTCTCGTCAAAACTTCCCACGCTTCGGGCATCGGGTCGGCGACCCGTTTGTAAAGCGTGCGCTCAAGTCCGGGCGTCGAACGCTCAGTGCCCAGCAGATGCGCCATTTCCTTTTCCAGCGCGTAGGCGCGAACGATGTCGCCGTCCTGCTCGCGCTTGTAATAGGCGAGCGCGTTGCCGAGCTTGCCGGAGCGGTCGAGCATCCAGCCGCGCAATTGCGAGGAAGCCGTGCGCCGGCTGCGCAGGTCGCGGCTCGTCAATTCCTGAAATCGCTCGTTGTCCTTTCCGGCGTAAAGCGTCCAGTAGGTGTGAAAACCGAAAACGGTAAACGCCAGCAGAATAAAGATAATCTGCCAGATGCGCAGGCTGCGGTTGGTCTGCGTCATGCTCAGCTTGCGTTTCACCTCGCGCGGCAAATCGCGCTCGAAGGCGAACTTCGGGCGCAGATTCCGGACAAAGGAAAGCATCAGAAACGCCAGCAGAATCGTGATGCCGACCAGATAAATGAGACTTAAGCCAGCCGGCGTGCGCTCCAGTATCTGCCCGCCGAAAAGATTTTCCGGGCGCAGCTTCTGCCAGTCGAATTGTAAGAAAAGAAATAAGTAATACATCTCTAATTTTTATTCCCCTCGTCGCCGAAATCGAAATTTATGCGTTGCTCGGTTTGAAAAATCTGACTCTTATCGCCGTCCGTTTGATTATCCCGCCGATTGTCTTCCGCCGGCGACGCGCCGTTGTTTATCTCGTGACCGTCGCCCGTTTTATAAATTTCCGCTTCCTCGCTCGTTTTATAAACATCCGTCGCGGCGGGCGCAGGTTTTTGCTCCGCTTTCGGCGCAGGATTTTGCTTGACCGCGGCGGTTTCCTGGATGATGTTTTGAGGCGTTTGGACAGCCTGCGGACTTATGACAATCTGCCGGGTTTCGGGCGCGAGAGTCGGCGTTTCGTAATTTTCCCGCGTCTCGAATTCCACCGGTTTCGGAACGCGCCGGAAGAAAACTTCGACTGTTCCGAACTTTACTCTGTCGCCGTCGTTTACTGTCATCGCCTTGCCGTATGCGATACGCTGCTCGTTGACGAAAGTTCCGTTGGTCGAGCCCGTATCGGCGACCATTAACTGATTTTCGGCGTTTAAAACGAGGCTCGCGTGAATCTTGGAAACGCTCGGGTCGTCAATCGTTAAATCGTTTTCCTTCGTTCTGCCGACGTTGCGCCGCTGGTTCGTTTTAAACGCCAGCTCGATTGTTTTTTCCTTTCCGGCGATTTTAAACGCGGCGAGGAATTTTTCCGGTTCCGGCTCGGGTTCCGGCTCGGGATTGATGACGATGTTTTGCAGGTTTATATTCGGCATCGTCACTTTCAGGATTTCTTCTTCCTCGTCCGTCTGCTCGCCGAATTTCTCGAAGCCGGCGTGCAGATTGACGCCTTCGGTAAAATAATCGGGCGTGACCTCGACCTTTATCGGCGCGTATGTGTGATAACGATTGTCGTTAATGTGGTCGATGGCGGCGGCGTGCAGCTCGATTCGCAGTTTTTCCAGAGCCTTTTCGGCGTCGGTCGAAAATTTGTCCCACTGCATTTTCAGCTTGATGTTGTGCGGCACAAAACGACCGTCGTCGCCCAAATCGCGGACTTTCGCGTCGAGCAGTTTTTTCAGACGCTCAATCAATTCGCTGGTCGCCAGGCTGCTCGAAGGCTTCCAGTTTCTGCCCGTCAGCTTATCGAAAGATTCGCCGAGCTTCGCTAAAATCCCGCGCACCAGCCAATCGGGCGAAAAGGATTTTTTCGGTGGTGGTGATTTTTTATTTTCAGACATTTTCCGATAGTTTCGTCGGAAAAAAATTTTCCTTAAACGTGCCGTAATTTTATCCGAAACGCCCGTTAAATGGAAGCAACCCGTCTGATTATTCTCGTACTTTTTTATTGTCTTTAATTTTTTCCGGAATTCGTTATTGATTATTGCTGCATAAGAAACAGGAAATTTTGATTTATCTTAATCAATTCCGCAGAACCGGCGCGCCAGCCGATTGAACTTTCCGACGTCTGTTTCGTATCAGTTTATTGGTGAAGTCTCGCATTTTGATGTAGCATTTACTTACTTGACCGATGATGAAAGAACTCTCGTTGCAAAACTCGCGGCTCGACGGGCGATACGACATTACTTCCCTGCTCGGGCGCGGCAGCTATGCCGAAATTTACCTCGCCCGCGATACGCTCGCCGCGCCGAACTCGCCGCACCGGCAGGTCGTTATCAAAGCTCTTAACGTCTTCCTGCAAAACGATTTGGACGCGGATTTGGAACGCACCTTAGTCGAAAATTTCCAGAACGAAGCCATCGCGCTCGACCGCGTGCGCCATCCGAACGTCGTCAGCCGTCTCGGGCACGGCACGGCGCGCGACCTGCGCGGGACGGTTTTTCATTACCTGGTTCTGGAATATCTTTCGGGCGGCGATTTGGCGCGCCTGTGCCGCCAGAAAAGCATCAATATTTCGCTGGCTCTGAAATACATCGAGCAGGTCTGCGCCGGGCTCGGACACGCGCACAAAAACGGCGTCATTCACCGCGACATCAAGCCGCAGAACCTGCTTTTGACCGAAGACCGCGAAACGGTGAAAATCGCCGATTTCGGCGTCGCGCGCTTTTCCGCCTCCGATTCGCCCATTACGCGCGTCGGCACGAACATCTACGCGCCGCCCGAACACAGCCCGATGCTGACCGACGACGGAAACGTGATGACCGTCGCCGAACTGACGCCCGCGGCGGACGTTTACTCGCTGGCGAAATCCGCTTACGTCCTGATTACCTGCGAATCGCCGCGCTTTTTCGCCAATCAGCCCATCAAGGAGCTGCCCTACGACTCGCGCCGGGAAGTCTGGGCAAACGATTTGCTGGAAGTTCTGCGCAAGGCGACGCAGAGCAATCCGAAAGACCGTTATCAGAGCGTGGACGAATTCTGGAAAGATTTATCGCGCATCAAAATTATGGCTGATGCGGAAAGCGGCGAATTCAAAACTCAGACTGCCGCCGCCTCGCGTCAATACGCCGCGCCGCCGCGCGCCCACGTCGCCGAAGGCTACACGCCGCTCGCGCCGCAGCGCCCGCAGTTTAACACCTCGCGCGATTTGAAGCTGAAAAATCTCGGCATTCCGACGGAAAACGCTCCGAACGTCGTCGTCAGGCTCGACCCGAACAGCCTGCCGCAGACGCCGAAACAGCCGCCGCAGCCGCAAACGCCGCCGAAAGAAGGAGAGTTTTTAAAATCTTACATCGAAGAGGAAGAAGAGCAGCCGGTCAGAAAAAAAAGCTTTCTGCGGCGCGCGGGCGTGCTTTTATTATTCCTGGCGGTGTTCGCCGGCGCGCTGTTCGTCACGCAGAGCTATCTGAGAACGGGCAAGATTATTCCCGAGCTCAGAAATCCTTTCGTCAGCCCCGTCGGCGTCGCCAACCTCGACGTAAATCTGCGCCGGGAAGCCAATGCCGACAGCCAGAAAATCGGTCTGGTTCCCAAAGCCTCGCGCGTGCGGATTGTAAATTCCAAAGATAACTGGTATGAAGTTGATATACTGGAATACGGACGCCCGAAGGAAAACGCTTCGGACGCCGACCACGGCTGGGTAAACAGGCGATATATTGATATTCAGGAATGATTACGGAAGGCGGAAAGCAGTAAGCGGAAGGCGGTTTCGGATTTTCGTTTTGCGGCTGGAGTTTAAAAATTTACTGCCAAACGCCTTCTGCCTGCTTAAAAATTATGAGTGTTTTGGATAAAGTAAGACGTTGGATTGACGGCGACACGGCGGAAACTGTATTGGAAGAAGCCGCGCGCGACGCGCAGGTAAAGCCGCGCAGCCAGTCGGAAGAATTTATTGTCAAGCTTGCCCGCGCCGTCGAGGAAGTGATGCAGCGCGAGATGGTTCCGCTGCCGCAGGGCACGACGCTGATTCCGACCGAATACATCATTTTTCTCAGCAACGAAGATGATAAGGACTGGCAGGGCGTCAAGCGTCGCGGTCTGGAACAGGGTCTGTATCACATCCTGGCAGAGCGCGCCAAAGAAATTTCGGGCAAGAAAAAGCTGGAAACACAGTCTTTCGCCGTCGAGCTGCGCGTGGACGGAACGCTGGAAAAAGGCGACATCCGCGTCCAGCACAGTTGGGACGACACTTCGAGCAATAAAACCAGCATTTTAGCGCGCCCGAAACCGCAGTTGCCCGTTCAGCAACAGCCGCATCCGACGCAGCCGCAACAGCCGACGAAACTGACGAATCAGGTCACGCCGATTCCTAATTTCACGCCGCCGAACCAATCCGGAGGAGCTTCGCCGAATAATCCGCCGCCGCCGACCGTCGCCCAGCTTAACGTGCAGCCGCATATTCCGCCGGCACAGTCGCCCGCGTTTCAACAACCGCCGCCGGTGCAGCCGCAAACGCAGCAACAGCAACAGCCGCCGTATGAAGCCGGGGACTCGGAGGAAATGACGCACGTCCAAAGCCGCACGACCGAGCTTTACAAGCTGGAAATCTGGCGCGGCGGCGTTCGCCAGACGGTCGTCCCGATTTTTCAGAACGAAATCAGCGTCGGGCGCGGCTCGAAATCGAAACCCGTCGACATCCCGCTCGCCGGCGACCCGGAAATCAGCCGCCGCCACGCCACGCTCATCTGCAACGAACAGGGATATTTTTTGATAAACGAAGGACGCAATCCGGCGACGGTCAACAGCTACGAAGTCCCGATGGGACAGCGTGTCCCGGTCGCGCCCGGCGTCCCGATTACCGTGTGCAGCTATTTATTGAGAATCCAGCCGAAATAAGGAGATAAGGGATTAAGTGAATAAGGGATTAGGTGTTTTTGTCATAAGACTAAACACCTAATCCCTTATTCACTTAATCTCCGCGTTCTTTACGGCTTGACTTTCATCGTCGGGTCGCCGAGCAGAACCCACGACAGGCGCACGTCGCGACCGCCGGAGATAACGGTTTTCGCGTCGTTAGCCAAATCGCCGATGCGAGTCATTTGGGGATTGTTTCCGATTTGCTGGAAAAATCGCGTCCCCATAATTTCCTGCACGTCGGGCGTCGTTTCCCCGCTCGATGCCCACGCGACGACCGCGCCGCCTTCGCTCTTTTTCACCAGAATTTCGGCGAGACCGTCGCTAAAGGCGTCGACATAGTAACCGTTCAGGCACGTCAGGAGCGTGAAAATCGTCTGAGTTTCGTTGGTGTTCGTCATCATCGGAACGTCCGTGCGGCTGTAGAAATTTCCCGCCCACGCTCCGAAAGTTCCGTGACCCGAATAATTGACGATATATTTTCCGTTGTTTATCGCGGCGAGCAGGTTGGCGCGGGCGTCCGGCTCGGCTCGATTGATAAACATTTTCGGGATGCTCGTCGGCAGCGGCTGAAGCACGCGCTGGCACATCGCGGCAAAGTCGAAGCCGTCCGGCAAATCGCTGGCGCAAAGCGCGCCTCTGCTCTGAGCCGTTGCCAGGTTCTGCTCGAACGCCGTCGTTTTGGCTAAAAGCGTCGTCACGGTCGCGGCGTCGCGCGCCGGAATTCTGCCGACGGCGATTTCGGCTAATCCGTCGTCGTTGAAATCGGCAAGACTGTCGTCGCTGCCCGTCGTCGAATAAGTCGTATCGACCATCTGCGCCGGAATATAATTGACGCTCGTGCTGATGAAATTACGCGCGTCGTAGGTCGCGTCGCCGATTAACAGGACGTATCCCGGCGGCGTCTGCCAGTTGGTTTTCGCGTAGTTCAGAAAACTGCGAATCGACTCAGCCGTCGGCTGCCCGAAATCGAATTCGTCATAGACGTCTTCGATGTTCACGACCTTGACCTGCAAGCCCTGCGCGCGGCGATAATTCGCCCAGTCTTCGGCTTGCGTCATCCAATCCTTGTAAGAAATGATTATCAAGTTAGCGTTATTCGCGGCGGTCGAAAGCGTCGAAGGCACATTCGGCTTAAGAGAAGCCGCCGACAAAAGTCCGCCGCCGGTGAGGGCGTAGAAAACGCGACTGCGGGCGCTCGGCAGAGTGACCTGATAAGTCAAGCCCTGCTGCGAAACCGGCAGCCCGGTCACCAGGCTCGGAGCGTTCTGGTCGGTCAAATCGAAAACGCGGATGTCCGGCGTGTTAAATCGCTGGACTTTCGTCGTGCGATAATTCTGCGTGTAGAACTGGAGGCGTTCCTGAACGGCTTGAAAACGGCGCGGATAGGTAATCCTCACCGATTCGGTAAATCCGACGGAGCTGACAAGAGCCGAGATTTTTACAATATTGGCGCCTTCGGCGAGCAGCGTCGCCGGAATGTTAAAAGTCGCGGTCAGCACGTCGCGATTGACGCCGCTCAGAATGCCGATTTGCGTTTCATTGAGCTGAACTCGAAATTGATGCGCGGTATAGGTCCAGCCCTGCACGGCGACGGTGACGGTTGCGGTTTCCGCAGACGTAGAATCGACATCCGCAAGA
Organism: Pyrinomonadaceae bacterium; assembly: GCA_035296345.1. Classification (GTDB taxonomy): domain Bacteria; phylum Acidobacteriota; class Blastocatellia; order Pyrinomonadales; family Pyrinomonadaceae; genus JALZHR01. The sequence goes on from DATHBC010000837.1 coordinate 7,118, forward strand.
TTTACGGTCGTGCTTCCGGCTGCGGCGCTGGTAATTAAAGCGCCGAAAAAGTTTTCCGCGCTGCCGTTCAGAATCGGGCTGAGATAAGAAAAGCGATCTTTTTTGTGCGCGATCTGGTCAAAGTTCGGCGCGACTACTTTGGCGGAAATTCCGCGAATAAAGGTCGTTCCCATGCGCCTGCCGTTCTGCGTTCCGACGACCAGATAATACGTTCGCGCGTCGCTTTCGAGCGCGTTGACGCCGCGACCGTAAAATTCGATGTAATCGCCGTTCGCCTCGACGTTGATGCCCTGCTCGATGCCGTCGGCGTAAAGCTGCCAGAGATTAACCGGCGCGCCGACGTTAAATCCGGCGTTTTGCAGCTCGCCGCGCGTGACGCGATACAAGCCGTCCTGTTTGACGGCGATTTTCACGCCCGGCTGCGAGGCGACCCATCTCTGCGTTGCCGTCGCATCGGCTGGAACCAGATTATTCGACCGCATTTCGGCTTCAAGCTCGCCCGGCAGATTTAAATCGTTCTTTTGAACGGCGGGACTGGATTCGGCTGAACGCCTTTGCAGTTCCTGCGACGGAACGCCCGCGCGCAAGGCTAAATCCGGAATAATCTGCGGGTAAAACTGCGGCGACGCGTGCCGGTTTCCGTTTGCGTCGACGGCTTCGACAATATAAGCGACGGCGGAATTGCCCTGCGGGTCAAAGTAATTGTAGTTTCTGCCCTGCGTCTGTTTTTCTCCGCGCGGCGAAAGATTGCCGGCGATGAAAACCGGGCTGACAAGCTGTTTTTCGCCGTTTTCGACGCGGTAAGCGTGAAATCCCAGAATTTCGTTTTCGGTTCCCGTCTGCCATTCCAGCCAGACGCCGTTTCCGTCCGTCCACGCGGTCGCCGACTCGAATAATTTAGCCTGCTGCCGCTCGTTCGTCACCGGATTTGAGGCGGTTAAACCTGATTTTTTTTGCGCGGCGAGGGAAATAGCCGACGAAAAACAAAGGATTGTGATAATAAACGTTGAAATAATCTTTTTCATACTGCTGTTTTGACCTCGTTTTGAAACCGTTTTTTAGCCTCAAAACCTGCGGGCGGAATTTTATAAGTGGCTGAGACGTTTCAGAAGGAAACATTTAAATTTACTCTATTTTACGTTATTTGCCAAGACCGATACTACCGCTAAAGACTTAATCGACTTTAATCTTCATAAAAGGCGTTTTTAACTGATAACTGAGAACCGAGAACTGACAGCTTTCTCTTAATCCGGCTCTCAGTTATCAGTTCTCAGTTATCAGTTCTCAGTTTTTATGTTGTATTATCAGAAAAAACAAGATTATGAAATCAATAAAAAAACTATTCGTTTTCTGTCTGATTTTTAGTTTCTTTTTAACCGGCTTGCCCGGCGGATTGCAGCAGGCGAAAGCCGCCTGGCGCGAGCCGGTCCGCGGCGGGCGCGCGATGGTCGCGTCGCAGAGCGATTTGGCTTCGAAAATCGGCATCGACGTCATCCGGCGCGGCGGCAACGCGGTCGATGCGGCGGTCGCCGTGGCGATTGCTTTAGCCGTCACTTATCCGGAAGCCGGAAATTTGGGCGGCGGCGGTTTTATGCTGATTCGTTTTCGCGACGGGCGAACGTTTGCGATTGATTACCGCGAGATGGCTCCGGCGGCGGCGACGCGCGACATCTTCGTCGATAAAAACGGCGAGCTTATCCGGGGCGAAGGCTCTTCGACCATCGGCTACCGCGCCTCGGGCGTTCCCGGCACGCCGGCTGGCTTGGAGACGGCTTTTAAAAAATACGGCTCCGGCAAAATAAAATGGGCGGATTTGGTCGAGCCTGCCCGGCGACTGGCGCAGGACGGTTTCGTTTTGTCGAACAGGCACGCGAATCTTTTCAAATCCTACGAAAACCAGTTGGAAAAATACGCCGACAGCAAAAAGATTTTTTTGAACAACGG
>DATHBC010000838.1:0-5837 GCA_035296345.1 Pyrinomonadaceae bacterium
CGGCTCAATCAGGCAGTAGTAGTAGTAGAATGAAACTGGACGAAAAAAAAATCACATGGCAAAGCGCGCAGGACGAGATAGCCGACCGGAACGGTCTGGCTGTCGTGCTGGTCGAAGGCGAAGATTCGTCGGAAATCTGCGTTTCGAACAACAATTCGATTTGCGGCATTTTGTATAACTCGGCGAAATTTGCGCCGCGCTGCGCCGAATACTGCGGCAGAGCTTTTCAGATTGCGCACGAAGCCGGAAAGCCGGTTCACGTCAAATGCCACGCCGATTTGAATTTTCTGACGGTTCCGCTGGAAACGAAAGATAAAAAGTTTGCGGCAATCGTCGGCAGAGCTTTTCTGAAATCCGAAGATTATCGCCGGGCGACCGAAAGAGCCGCCGCCGGCGACTGGCAGCGGTTTCCGGCGGAAGAATTTTTCGCCAACGTCCTGATTTCCGGCTCGACCGACGAGCTGGAAAAAGCCGCCCGGCAAATCGAAAAGCTCGGCGAAACCGGACGCGGGCAATTAAATGCCGAATACGGAAAGCCGCAGTCGATTGCGGCAGCGGTCGGTTTAACGCCGGAAGAAAATAGTCCACGGATAAACACGGATGAACACGGATTTGAAAACAAAGAGGGAAATCTGCAATCCGCATCTGAAATCTCAAATTTGAAATCTCAAAGCGAAAAGCAGAAAGCAGATTCGGCGACTCGGACTGAAGACCGGAATTTGCAATCCGCATCTGAAATTTTAGATTTGAAATTTCAAAGCGAAGACCAAAGAGCGGATTTTACGGCTAAGAGCGAAAACCGAAACGCGCAAGACGACGACCAAAGTCAGCAAATTGAAGACCGTTTTCGCGCCGGAATCGGAGACGCCGAAGAAGCCGCTTCGTGGCGGTCGTTTTTCGGTTCTTTGCTGGATTTGGAATATAAAAACGCCTGCCTTTCGCTGCTGGATTTTTTGACGCATCGTTACGGCGTGCGGCATCTGGCGTGGCTTGAGCGGCGGCAGAATCATCTGGACGCGGTTCTGGCGAGCGGGAAATTTTACGGGCAGTCAATCCAAATCCGGATGTCAGCCGAAGACGAGCGGCTGCTGGAAGTTTTGCGGAAAGAAACGGCGCTCGAATTGCGCCAGCGAAAAACCGAAAACGGCGGCGGCAACGGCAACGGCGAGACGCAGGGCATATGGCTTTTCCCGGTTGCCGTCGGCGGCGAAATTCGCGGCGGTCTGGTCGTCGGCGGCGGGCTGGCAACCGTCGGGCTCAAGCGGGATATTACGCGCTTTATTCGCCGGATTGCGCCGCAAATCGAAATTCTCCGGCTGCGTGAAGAACTGAAAAGACAGACGCTGCTTTCGGGCGCGGCGCAGAAATTTAACGAGAGCCTGCACCAGGTGGAAACCGAAGATTTCTGGACGCATCTGGCGCAGTTTTGCGCCGAGCTGATGCGGGCTGAGCGCGGCTCGCTTTTGTTTTTCGACGAGGAAACGCAGAAATTTACCGTCAAAGCCGCGACCGGAAATCGCGCCGGTTTTATCCGCGCCGAAACCGAAACGCTCGGCTTGAAAGTCGCGCAGAATGTTTTTCAGAGCGGGCAGCCGCTGCTCGTGCCGAATATTAAAGAAACGAGGATTCCGCCCGCGCCGCTCGATTGGAAATACAAAACCGATTCTTTTATCAGCTATCCGATTACGATAAACGGGCAGAAAATCGGCGTCTTGAACGTCACGGACAAGGCGACGGGCGGCGTTTACGACGATTTCGATTTGGAGCTTCTGCATTCGCTCGCGCCGCAGCTTTCCGTCGCCTTCGACCGCGCCGCGCTCAAGCGAAAAGCGGGCGAATACGAACAGCTCTCGGTCACGGACGGCTTGACCGGGCTTTATAATCGACGTTATCTGGAAGCGCGCCTGGCGGAGGAAATAAATCGCTCGCAGCGTCACGGCTTTCCGATGAGCTTTATGATGATTGACGTCGACGAGTTTAAGCCTTACAACGACCGTTTCGGTCACACCGAAGGCGACAAAGCCCTGCAAATCGTCGCGCATTGCCTGAAAGCGACCTTGCGCGGCGCGGACGTGGCGGCGCGCTACGGCGGCGAGGAATTTTCGATTCTGCTGCCGCAGACGAATCTGAAAGAAGCCAGCCTGATTGCCGAGCGCGTGCGGCAGAGAGTCGAGGAAAGCGCGTTTCCGAATCGAAAAGTGACCGTCAGCATCGGCGTTTCGTCCTGCACGCCCGAATGCACGTCCGAGGGTTTAAAATCAGAGGCGGACAAGGCGCTTTATAAAGCGAAAGCGAGCGGTCGAAACAATGTCCAGATTCACGAAGAAGCAAAAGTCGAAACCGGAATGTAGGGTCGCGGGACTTGTTTCGCGCCCGCGGGCGTCCGAAAGACGCTAATCAGTCTTAATAAAATACAATTTCGATTTTATTTTAAACGCCGGTTCGCGCTTTCGCGCTCAGGCGGGCGCGAGAAAAAGCCGTCGCCCCTGCATTTCCGGAATCAGGTTCCCGGTATTTTTGACGAAGCTATGTTTGACGAGATTCAGAATATTAAAGTTCTATCGCGCGTCGCGGCGGAAGATTTTATCGGCAGGCGCGCTGAATTGGAAGAGCTCCGGCGCGCGGCAAACGACGAAGCCGGAGCGCGGCAGCGGCAGGGAATTCTTCTACTTTCCGCGCCGGCGGCGGGCGCGAGCGAGCTTTTGCGCCAGACTTACGACCGGCTTTTTGCGGCTGCCGCGAGCGACAAGCGAAACGACGTGATTCCGTTTTACTTTGCTTTTTCAAACAAGGACAAAACGGCGAAACAGGCGGCGGCTCGCTTTCTGCAAACCTTTCTTCGGCAGGCGGTGGCTTTCCGGCGGCAGGACGCGCGGCTGCTTTCGATTGCGCCGGACGTTTGCGAAATTTCCAATCTCGCCGCGCCGACCGGCGACGCGGGCTGGATTCAGCAATTGATTTCAGCCTGCAAAATAGAAAGCCAATTAGTTGACGAAGCCTCGTTTATCCGTCTGGCTCTCGGCGCGCCGGTTCGCGCCGCCGGCGGCGGCGCGCGGGTTTTCGTGATGCTCGACGATTTGCACGAGGCGGAAAATGCGGCGGGCGAAACGTCGCTTATCGAAGAGCTGAAAGAGATTTATTCGCGCGCCGGTCTTTCGTTTGTTTTTGCGGGCAGGCGGCGTTTTGTTTTAAACGCGATGCGGAGCGGGAACGCCCGGCTCGCCAACGCCGGATTGATGCGGCTCGGCGAGCTTTCCGGGACGGACGCCGAACAGCTAATCGAAAATCTTTCGGAAAGTCACGCGGTTAAAATCAACGAGCAGACGCGCGATTTAATCATCCGCCAGTTTCAGGCAAGCCCGACCTTTATCAGCGAGATTTTCCGCGCGGCGCGAGACGCCCGCGTCGATTTGGACAGTTTTTTTCAGGTTCAGAAGGTGGCAAACGACGCGCTTTTCGGCGGCAGCTTCGGCGGGTTTTACGACCGTCTTTTCGACGAAATCGCGCCGAATCCGAAAACGCAGAAAAAGATTATCGGGCTTTTGTGCGAGCGGGACGAAACGGGCGCGCGCCGCGCGCCGATTGAGCTTTGGAGCGAGCGGCTTCATGAGGGCGAACAATCGTTTGAAGAAGTCTACCGGATTATTCGCCTGCTGCACGTTCACGAAATAGCGCGGACGGGCGGCGGCAATGTCGAGATGAACGGCGAAAACACGCTTTTGTGCGATTACGTCGAAGCGCGCCGGCGGCTGGAAATTTCATCCGAGCCGCGCGCGCTGGTCGTCGGCGACATCCTGGCGAACGCCCTGAAACGCGCGCCGCAGATGATGACGCGGTTTTACCGCCGCCAATCGGCGATCGGATTAAAGGAACTGCTCTCGGTTTTCAACTGCCAGAAAACGCCCGCCGCTCTTTTCGATTACGCCGCTTTCAAGGAAAAACACAAGGGCGCGGAAGACGCCGAAATCCGGCGGATGCTCGAAGCGGACGGCGCAAAAATCACTTTGCCGCAGATTATCTACACGGCGAATACGGTCGCTTTTTACCCGCCGATTGCGCAGTTTATTGAGACCGAGCGGGCGGCGTCGGCGGTCGGTTTCGAAGCGGCTGATTATCGCGAGGAAACCGAGATTGTCTGGATTGCGGCGGAGATTGATTCAAAGCTCGAAGCGGCGCGCGATTTGACCGAGTTCTGGTGCGACCGTCTGGAAGCCGTCGCGCTGATGTGCAATTTTCCGCGCTATCAACTGTGGCTCATCGCGCCCGAAGGCTTTTCCGGCGAAGCCGTCGAGGCTTTGCGGCAGCGCGGCGCATACGCGTCGAGCCGGAAGCAAATCGATTTGCTGGTGACGCATCTGAAAGCGGAAACGGTCGTCAACCGGCGGCAGGCGCGCGCCGACGAATACGAGATTATCGTGCCGATGGGCGAGGACACGGAAATGATTGCCGCGCACGCCGTCGAGGAAATCGCCCGGCGGCACGCCTTTAAATCGGCGGCGATAAACCAGATAAAAACCGCGCTGGTCGAAGCCTGTATCAACGCCAGCGAGCATTCGCACAGCCCCGACCGGCGGATTCATCAGAAAATCTCTTTTGAAGACGACAAAATCATCGTTACCATCTCGAATCGCGGCGTGAAAATGCCTGCGGAAAAAGTTCTGGAAAGCGAGTCGCGCCTTGAGCCGACCGAGGGCAGGCGCGGCTGGGGCTTAAAGCTCATGCGCAGGCTGATGGACGAAGTAAATTTCGAGCAGACCGACGACGGCACGCGGATTTCGATGGTGAAATACAGGGAAAAAGTGGAAAAGTGAAACAGTGAAAAAGCCGGTCGGGTGAAATCTTACAAAACTTTTTCACCTTTTCACTTTTCCACTTTCTCACTTTTTCATTGACAGAAGCGCGGAAATTTAGTTTCATTGCAGAAGAATTTCTGTAGAGCGCTTCCAAATCTTTAAAAACAAAGGAAAAACAATCAAGGCTATGCGAGAATTTGAAGCAACCGTGCCCGTCCCGGTGCAGACCGAAGCAGGCGAGACGGCAATTGTTTACGCCAGCGACTATCTGAACAAGCTGAGCGGCGAGAAAATCGAGCGCGAATGCCGTCACCGGCTGGACGAGGGCTGCCGCCGTTTAATCGTCAATTTCAAAGACACGGAAATCGTCAACAGCATCGGCGTCTCGATTCTGCTCGGCGTGATTGACGCGGCGGCGAACAAAGGCGCGAGCGTCGTTTTTTCCGAAGTCAACGAAGATACGATCCAGCTTTTCGAGGTTTTGGGATTGACAAGGCACGTGATAGTGGAGAACTGAGAACTGATAGTTGATAGTTTTTGCGTTATCAGTTCTCAGTTCTCAGTTCTCAGTTAAATAAAGATGTCAGAAAATCCATACAGATTCGTTCACACCTTCGGCGCGCTGGCGGACATCGGCGAGGCGGTGGCGCACAAGCGAAATTTTCAGGAGATGATTCGCACCTCGCTGCATCTTTTGCTCGGGAGCCTGGCGATTATGCGCGGCGGCGTGGCGCGCTATTCGCGCTACGGGCGCGAGCTGAATTTTCTCGCCGTTCGCAATTTAGGCGACGATTTTCCTTTGAGCGTGCCGCTGGAATTTGCTGACGAGCGCGAGTTTTTGCGCGCCGGGATGTCGGAAATCGAAATCAGCCAGGCGAAATTTCTTTCGTTTTTTCAGGAAAACCAGGAGATTCTCGAACGCAAGCGAATCGAGCTGGCTATTCCTTTAATCGTCCGCGAAGAGCTGGTCGGCATCGTTCTTTTGGGCGAAAAAGCGACGGGCGAAGCGTTTACGGAAGTCGACCGCGAAGTCGTCTGCGCGAT
>DATHBC010000839.1:0-2986 GCA_035296345.1 Pyrinomonadaceae bacterium
CTCCTGCGCGCCTTCCTCGCCGCGCCCCGTCCCGATAAGCTGCGCCGCCAGCGATTCGTGCGCGTATGAATAGTTCGGACTTAGCTTAATTCCCTGCCGTTTAATCTTTTCGGCTTCCTTCCATTGAAAACGATTCTGAACGGTCAGCCCGAGCGAGGCATAAGCCTCGCCCAGTTGCGGGTCGATTTCGATGGCGCGGCGGGCGGCGCGTTCGGCTTCGTCCTGCGCCGCGCCGGACGGGACTAATCCGTAAATGTTGCCCCAGTTGTAAAAATCGGCGACTCCGACATACGGCAGGGCGTAATCGGGGTCGAGGTCGATGGCTTTGCGGAACGATTGCAGGGATTTCGGCAGCGAATCGGGCGTAAACTGATTCCAGTAAAAACGCCCGCGCAGGTAAGCCTCGTGGGCGGCGGCGATATTCGTCCCGCGCTTGGAGATTTGGCGATGCTCTTCGCCCGTCAGATGCGGCAAAAGCGATTCGGCGACCCGCTCGGAAATCGAGTCTTCGAGCGCGAGGACGTCCGTAAATTTTTCGTCGAAAGTCTGTGCCCAGACGGTCGAATTTTCGGCGACGCTGAGCAGTTGAACCGTAACGCGAATCCGCTCGCCCGACCGCCGGAGGTTGCCGTCGACGACGAAATCGACCGCCAAATCCCGCCCGGCGCGAAACGGGTCGACCGCTTCGGCAAACGGCAGGACCGAAGTCGTCGGGCGCACGACGATTCGCCTGATGACGCTCAGGCGCGTGATAAGCGCGTCCGCCAGCCCGATGCCTAAAAATTCTTCGCTGTCGGTGTTTTTTGCGCCGCCGCCGGTATTTGTTCTGAAGGTTTTGAACGGCAGAATGGCGATTGATTCCTTCGCCCCGCCCGCTTTCGTCGCCGGAACAGCGAAGATTTCAGATTTCCTGATTTCCGGCGCAAACGATTCCGCCGCGACGGGACGCTTTTCCAGGTAACGGGTTATGTCGGCGGCTAGCTCGGCGGCTGTCTGATACCGCTCGGAGGGATTTTTTCGCAGGGTCTTAAGCACGATTTTATCCAAATCCCCGGCAAGCTCGCGCCGCAAATTTTCAGGGTCGGTATTTCGGACGCTGAAAATAATTTCGAGCGTCGTGCTTTTGCCTGCCGGTTCCGCGCCGGCTTCGCCGGTCGGCACGAGATTGTCTTCGCTCGTCAGACATTCGCTCGGCACGCTCGGCATTTCTTCGCACACGGCGCGGTGAATTTCGTGCATGGCGCGGTTGCGTAGACGATACGGGCGATGTCCGGTCAGAAGCTCGTAAAACAAAACTCCCAGGCTGTAAATATCAGAGGCGGGCGAGACGGGCTCGCCGCAAACCTGTTCGGGGCTGGCGTATTCGGGCGTCATCAGCCGCATTGCCGTCGCCGTCGGCTCCAGCGTGGCGGAAGCCAAATCGGTATCGAGAATCTTGGCGATTCCGAAATCCAGCAGTTTCGGCGTGCCGTCCGCTTTCACCAGAATATTCGACGGCTTCAAATCGCGGTGGACGACCTTCAGCTTGTGCGCCGCTTCGACCGCGTCGCAAAGCCGCCTGAATAATCGCAGCCTTTCCGTCGTGCTGAGTTTTCGCTCGTCGCAGAACCGGTAGAGCGGTTTGCCTTCGACGTATTCCATCACGAAATAGGGCAGACCGTCCACGGTCGTTCCGCCGTCAATCAAACCGGCGATGTTCGGATGATTCAGCGCGGCTAGAATCTGGCGTTCGTGACGAAAGCGTTTGACGATAAAATCCGTATCCATTCCGCGTTTGATGAGCTTGACCGCAGCTTTTTGACGGAATTCGCCGTCGGCTCTTTCCGCCAGATAAACCGCGCCCATGCCGCCGCGACCCAATTCTTTTTTGAGTTCGAACACGCCGATTTTTCTGCCGATGAAATCATCCGTCGCGTCGTGCGAGTCGCCGCCGTCGTTTTCAGTTTGTCTGCCGAGCGAATCGCGAATATTTTTTTGGGCGACGGAGTTGAGCAAACCGCTGTCGGTCCAGACCGGCGATTCGATAAAGCTGTCCGCCTCTTCGGCGGCGGACAGCAGACGTTCGACCTCGCGCCGCAATTCGTCGTCGCCGGAGCAGGCGTCCGCTATAAATCGAGCGCGCTCGTCGCGCGATTCGATGTCGAGCGCCGATTGCACGACCGCTTCAATTTTTTGCCAATGCTCCGCCTTCATCAAAAACTCGTCGAAATAAAGTTTTGCCGGATTTTTTTTTGTCCAAAGATAAAATTTTACTTTTCAAACGCGCTTCAGAGCAAGGCGGTAACAATATCATCTTTGGACTCATGACGAAAAGGTATGTCTCAAGTCATAATTTCCGGGCTCGGTAAATTCGGCTGCCGTCTTGAATCAGCCTTTCACGCAGCCGAAATAAACTTAAAGCAATTGAAACATATTTTTAGTGAAGACAGTTTTAGTGTTTCGAAAACATCCCTTTCCGTGACGGTTTAGTGTATTCTTAGTTATTTTCCCTTTTAGAAAAATTTCAATAAAATCAGTAATTATGGAATCAACTTTTGTCTGTAACATGAACGCTTTAAACGCCGTCGAGCGAGAGCGATACAAGCAGTTAATCGAAAGGTTAAACGAAAACCGCCAATCCATCAAGGAACTTAACGACGGTTATGCTTTCCGCTACAAAGCGGATACGCGGCTTATTCAGGAAGTCGCGGAATTTATCGCTTACGAACGACTGTGCTGCCCGTTTTTCGATTTTGAGCTGGCTGTCGAACAGGATACCAACCGGCTTTGGCTGCGCCTGCGCGGGCAGGACGGCGTGAAGGAATTTATCCGAGACGAATTCGGTATTGAAGAGGGTTGAACAGACCGGCTGCGGGCGGCATAAAGCAGAGTCGCGACCCCGACGAACTGCCCGTAAAGCAGCCCGGCTCATTACAATATTTTCCGTCCGCCCGTGCCTTAAGAAAAATATTTTTTTTTACTATCTTTTCGCTTCGTAGGGCTGTGT
>DATHBC010000840.1:0-6130 GCA_035296345.1 Pyrinomonadaceae bacterium
TCGTTAGAGACGACGGCGACCGCCGAGACGGTAAATTTTTTCTGCGTCAGGCGAATCGCTTGCAGACGCAAGGCGCGCGGCATTCGTTTCCACACGCTGCTGACTAGACTTTTCCACATTTTCGTGCAATATTTCTTCCGAGAAATATCATCCGTTTCCAAATCATTTCTGGAAATTAAACGACGATAATCGTTTTTTGATATTGTCGGCAAATTCCACTGCCGAGCTTCCACATCTCCAAATCAAACCATAAACGTTTCCGCCGGAGTATTCAATGAAAAGATATAAATTCTTTTTTTCGAAAAATTTAGCTGTTTTTGTTCTCACGCTGCTCGCCGCGAGCCTTTCGTTCGGTCAAAGCCTGCAACAGGATTTAAATCAATCGTTCAAAGCTTTCAAAATATTCCGGGCGGGCGAGAATCGACTCTCGCCTTCTGCGGCGGCAAACGGCAGTTCGCTGACGGTTCCGACCGCCGCGGGGAAAACTTTCGTTTTAAATTTAACGGCGAATGATTTGCGCGCGCCGCGATACAGCGCCGAGGAAACGACCGTCGTCGGCGCGCACACGCTCGATTTCGCGGGCGTCAAAACCTTTAAAGGAAAAGTTTCCGGCGAATCGAGCTCGGAAGTGCGCGTGACGCTTGACGGCGCGAAAGTCGAAGGTTATTTCGTCGCGGGCGCGGAAAAATTTTACATCGAACCGGCGCGCAGGTATTCGGAATTTGCCGTCGAAGCGGATTTGGTTGTTTACCGGGAAAGCGATTTTTTAAATTCGCAGGATTTTGAATGTCATTCGGCGCTCGGCGAAAAAATCGAAAGCGGAATGCGAATGGTCGACGCGGAATCGCTCTCGCAAGCCGTGCAGGCGCTGCGCGTCATTGAGCTGGCGACCGAAGCCGATTTCGAATACGTGCAGGCTTTCGGCGGCGCGGCGCAGGCGAACGCGGAAATTCTGAGCATTCTGAATATGGTCGAAGGCGTTTACGAGCGCGAATTAAACCTGACCTTCGACATAACTTTTCAGCACGCGTGGGCGACGCCCGACCCGTTTGCCGGCGCGAGTCCCGACGCTTTTCTGCGCTCGTTTCAAGCCTACTGGAACGCGAATTTCCCGACCGTTCCGCGCGACGCGGCGCATCTTTTCACGGCGAAACAGCAGTTTTTGATGATGGGCTACGCCTTTATCGGCGAAATCTGCAAGCCGGTGACGCAGACGCGACCGAGCTATGCTTACGGTTTCAGCGGCAAAATCGACTGGGCTCCGGCGAAATACAGCGTCACGGCGCACGAAATCGCACATAATCTGGGCGCGGGTCACAACGACGCTGCCGAATGCGCCAACACGATTATGAACACCACCATCAACGGCGGCGCGCAGCCGACTTTCTGCCCGGCTTCGCGCGCGGAAATCGCCAATTACGTCGCGGCAAACGGCTCTTGTCTGAGTACCAGGAATACGAGCACGACGCGTTTCGATTTCGACGGCGACCGCAAAGCCGATTTATCCGTCTGGCGACCGGCAAACGGCGATTGGTATATCATCAACAGCGGCGCGAATACTTTTACCGGATTTAAATTCGGGCAGGTCGGCGACCGCATAGTTCCGGCTGATTATGACGGCGACGGGCGGACGGACACGGCGGTTTATCGCGGCGGCACGTGGTATCTGAACCGCACGAGCGCGGGCTTTACCGGCGTTCAGTTCGGCTTGCCGGACGACATTCCCGCGCCCGCCGATTTCGACGGCGACGGCAAGGCTGACGTCGCGGTTTTCCGACCTTCGACCGGCTACTGGTTTATCTCCTACAGCAGCACGGGAGCGTTTATCGCCGTCCAGTTCGGCGTCGCGGGCGATTATCCGATGCCCGCCGATTACGACGGCGACGCGAGAGCCGACATCACCGTCTTTCGCCCGTCAAACGGTATCTGGTATCGCATCAACAGCAGCAACGGAACGTTTTTCGGCGCGCAGTTCGGGCAGTTAAACGACCGCCCGCTGATGGGCGATTTCGACGGCGACGGGAAACACGATTTGGCTGTTTTCCGCCCGTCAAACGGCTACTGGTATGCCGCTTACAGCTCAAACGGGGCGATGCTCGCCGCGCCGTTCGGAGTTTCCGGCGATATGCCCGCGCCCGCCGATTTCGACGGCGACGGCAGGACGGATTTGGCTGTTTTCCGCAACGGCGTCTGGCATCGCGTGACTTCGGCGAATAATTCCTACACGGGCGTGCAGTTCGGCGTCGCCGGCGACATCCCCGCGCCGTCCTATTACAATCAGCAATAAGTTTTCTCTACAACTGAATACGCAAGGGGTTTAACAAAAGAAGGTGCAAGGATTCGTCCTTGTGCCTCTTTTGATTTTGTGTTGAAATTTTCTTTAAGATGTTTTCCGAGCAAGATGTAGAAAATCCCGCCAGGCGCGAAGCCGTCGCGCTGTTCAACGAAGCTTACGAAGCGCAGCAAGCCGGAGATTACGACCGCGCGATAAGGCTCTACAAACAGTCCATCCGGGCTTTCCCGACCGCCGAAGCCTACACCTTTTTAGGCTGGACATACAGCTTTCAGGGTCAATACGACCTCGCCATCACGGAATGCCTCGCCGCCATCTCGGTCGACGCCGGTTTCGGCAACCCGTACAACGACATCGGCAGCTACCTGATTGCCAAAGGAAATTACTACGACTGCGTCCGCTGGTTCAAAATGGCAATGACCGCCGCGCGCTACGAAGCCCGCGCCTTCCCGCATTTCAACCTCGCCGTCGTCTACGAAAAACGCGGCAAACTGCTCAAAGCCGCCAAACATTACGGCTTGGCTCTGATTGAACAGCCGAACTACGCGCAGGCTTACAACGCGCTCAGAAAATTGCAGGCAAAATTGAATTAAAAGGCGGAAGCCCGCGCATGAACAAGGTCGCGGATAGATTCGGAAAAGGAAAAGCCGGCTAAATTGACGGCTTTTTAATTTGAAATTAAGCGGCTTTCAGTTGAGCCAGAGTCTTTTTGAAATAATCTAAAACCTGAACGGCTTGCTCGCGCCTTACAGCCGGAAAATTTTCTAAAAACTCATCCAGCGAAACGCCTGCTTCCAGATTGTCCAGTAAAGCCGAAACGGGAACTCGCGTTCCGCGAAAAACAGGCTCTCCGCTTAAAATTTCCTTTTCGCTGACAATCTCGGAAGGCGTCGGGAAATTCAAAGAAAAAACTTTTTTCCGGTTAACGCGAATCGGCTTTTCCCAAGCCTGGTCATCATCAGCCTGCGAGATTACGAGTTCGTCAATTTCCTTTTCAGTTAAATTCTTATTCATAAAAAAGTGATTAAATTTGAGAGGTTTTCTTTGAAATATATTTAATCGACTATGATAAATCCTCTGACGGTTATTGGTGCTTTTAATTCCCAATTATCTTGTTTCGCAAGCTTGAGCAACTCTTCTACGCGGTAGACTGTACGCTGCATTAACTGAGATGTATGATTTAACATCCATTTTTTGCGAAAATTCAAATAAGTATTAATCCATGTATGTTCGTCAACACCGCTTATCGGCGTTCCTTTTAGTTTGTCTATAGTCTGCTTTTTTATCCTTTCAAAGCTTCCATGAACTATCGAATCATGAATAACAGTAATACCAAGCATTGTTTTGATGCCAAGAGATTCCGCTGCTTTTAATGAAGGCTGCCAGTAATATCTTTCGTATTCTTGATTTTGTATGGCGAGCATTACCGGATCATCTTTGCCTGCACCTTTTAACAGGTCGATGAATCCAGAATCGCTTGCCAGTGTCGAGTCTTTCTCTAATAATCTACTCAAAAACGGTTTAAACTTATCTTTGAATTTAGCCTCAGGAGAATTACAGTAAGCTTTTATCAATGTATACAACGTACCGGTAGAAAGACTGGCGCCTGAATAACCATAACTTATACCATTTCCGTAAATAGCTACCATAGAATGATTTCCTCCTTCCGGGTTGCCTGCTTCAAAAATATTCACAATTGCCATTGCTCGTTGATGCCCATTAGGAATGCTGACGGTTTCCACGGGCGTCTCCGTATTATCCTTTTCGGTGTTGTGGTTATTACCAACTGTAGAGTTTCCATTCAAATTAGAAATGTTAGTGTTTCCATTCGAATTATTAACTCCAAATTTGAACGACGAATTGAAAATAATTATCGGGGTAATAAAAAGCATTAATAAAACAGCTAGGGTAACAGGAGTTAATTTAGGATATACCTTAAAAAATTGGACGACTTTTTGGATAAATATCGATTTATTAGGCGTTTCAATGATTGGGAGCTTTGATGAAAGTGCGAGCTTATCTGTGTCGATTGGTGACTGTTCTAAAATTGCACGGATTCCTTGTAATAAAAGAATGAGTTCAGGATGCTCCGTTTCACCTTTCCAGTCAGAGAGATTTGCAGTTTGAAAACGCCTGAATCCTAGCGGAATAGATACTTTATCAATCAAAACAGGCGCGAGAATTCCGCGTACTCTACCTTCTTCAGCTTCGCTTTTAACCCAATGCGATTGGACAGAAGCATGCGACCAAAGTACAACAAGGCATTTGGAAGCGGCAATCTCCGCTTCGATAACTTTATCGAACTCATTACCGACTCGAATTTTGTGATCCCACCAAACAGACCAATCTTGTTGTTCAAACAATTTTACTAAAGGCATTATCCTTTTTTCATCTTTGCTTGAATAACTCAAGAAAATGTCTGCCATAGTCTTATAAAGTTAGAAATTTATTGCAATCTCTATAATATTAACTCTCATTAACTTTCAAAACCGCTAGAAACGCTTCCTGCGGAATCTCGACGCGTCCGACTTTTTTCATGCGTTTTTTGCCTTCTTTTTGTTTTTCCAGCAGCTTGCGTTTTCGTGAAATGTCGCCGCCGTAGCATTTGGCGGTGACGTTTTTGCCCATGGCTTTGACGGTTTCGCGGGCGATGATTTTGCTGCCGATGGCGGCTTGAATCGGGACTTCGAACATCTGGCGCGGGATGAGTTCCTTCATTTTGGCGGTGACGAGCTTGCCTTTCGCTTCGGCGGTTTTGCGGTGCAGGACGAGCGAGAGCGCGTCGACCGGCTCGCCCGAGACGAGAACGTCGAGCTTGACGAGGTCGCTTTCCTGATAATCGGAAAAATGATAATCGAGCGAGGCATAGCCTCTGGAAACGGACTTCAAGCGGTCGTAAAAATCGAGCACGATTTCGTTTAGAGGCAGTTCGTAAACGAGCATCACGCGGTTGTCGGTAATATATTCAAACTTTTTCTGGACGCCGCGTTTTTCGTCCAGAAGCGGCAGGATTCCGCCTAAGAATGCGTCGCCGGTTAAAATCGTGGCTTCGATATACGGCTCTTCTATACGAGCGATTCTGCCCGTTTCCGGCATTTTCGAGGGCGAATCGACTTCCATTACTTCGCCGCTGGTCGTCGTCACGCGATAGCGCACGCCGGGCGCGGTCGTAATCAAATCGAGATTGAATTCGCGTTCGAGACGTTCCTGGATAATTTCCATGTGCAGCAATCCCAGAAAGCCGCAGCGGAAACCGAAGCCGAGCGCGGTCGACGATTCCGGCTCGTAGAAAAACGAAGCGTCGTTCAGACGCAGCTTGTCCATCGCGTCGCGCAAATCTTCGTATTGCGCCGAATCGGTCGGGTAAAGTCCGGCGAAAACCATCGGTTTGACTTCCTGAAAACCGGGAAAGGGCTCGGCGACCGGGCGCGCGGCTTCCGTTATCGTGTCGCCGATTTGCACGTCGGCGACCGTTTTTATCGAGGCGGTCAGAAAGCCGACTTCGCCGACCGAAAGCGAATCAATCGGCGTCGGGCGCGGGCGATTGACGCCGAGCGTTTCGACCAGATATTCGCGCCCGGTGTTGAAAAAACGAATCTTCGTGCCTTTTTTTATCGTGCCTTCGATAATGCGGAACAAAACGATTACGCCGCGATACGAATCATACCAACTGTCGAAAATCAAAGCCTTTAGCGGCGCGTTCGGGTCGCCTTGCGGCGCGGGAACGTCCGCGATGATTTGTTCGAGAATATCTTCGATGCCGATGCCGGTTTTCGCCGAAGCGAGCACCGCGTCGGAAGCGTCGAGCCCGATGATGTTTTCGATTTGTTCCTTGAT
>DATHBC010000841.1:0-7842 GCA_035296345.1 Pyrinomonadaceae bacterium
TTCTCCAATTTCGGGAAGAATGATGTTTTTCGAGTTAAACCGCGAACGCAGAGGGTTTGAAACCGGTGCGGGCTTTAAAGGGAAAAAAAACTGAGGGTAAGCTGAAGACGTCGAAACTGCCGTTTCTGGTTCTGGCGCTATCGCTGCTTTTGACCGGCGCGGCGACTTTTCTGTTTTATAACAGCTCGGCGCAAAAGGATTCCGCGCGTTTCCAAAACGAGGTCATACGCATCGACGCCGGCATCAACAATAAAATCAGAACCTACATCGCCATGCTGAAAAGCGGGCGCGGCTTTATCGAAACCGTCGGCGAAGTCAACCGCGACTCGTTTCGCACATACGTCAGCAGCCTGGATTTAAGAAGAAATTATCAGGGCGTGCAGGGCATCGGTTACGCCAAACGCATTTTGTCGTATGAAGCCGAAACGCTGGCGCAGAGAATGGAATCCGAAGGCTTTAAGAATTTCAGGGTTTTTCCGCAAAACACTGCAAAGTATGATTACATCGCCGTTTTGTATCTCGAACCGCTCGACGAGCGAAATCGCCGCGCCATCGGTTTTGACGTTTCCAGCGAAGACGTTCGCCGGATGTCTCTGGAAAAAGCCGCAACGACGGGCGAGCCGGTGGCGACGGGAAAAGTTTTTCTGGTCGTGGAAACCGAAGAGGACAAACAACCGGGATTTTTAATTTCACTGCCCATCTATAAAGGCGACCGTAACCCGCAGGATGCCGAAGAGCGCAAACGCTTCCTGGACGGCTACGTCTACGGCGCATTCCGCGCCAATAATTTTCTAGCAGAGGTCAGAAACACTTCGAACACCGAAAATATATCAATCACAATCTACGACGCCGAAGCCGATTATAAAAATATTCTGGCGCAGACGCACAACTATGTCGCAGATACGGGAAGCGATTTTACCGCTCGAACGGAAACCGTGGTCGCGGGTCGAAAATGGATTATCGAATATAAAGCTCTGCCGGGTTTTGTCGCGGAATCCAATTCCGGCTGGACGCCTTTGATTCTGGGCAGCGGATTGGTTTTCAGTTTGTTGCTTTTCGGTATGACTTATCTGGAATCTTTCGCGCGCCGCAAGTCCGAAAGATTTACACACGAGCTGAGAGAATCGGAAAAAGAAAAAGCCCTTTTGTTTGAAAAGGAACAAAAAGCGCGCCGTTTTGCCGAAGACGCCAGCCGCGCCAAAGATGAGTTTATCTCGGTCGTCTCGCACGAGCTGCGCACGCCTCTGAACACGATTGCCGGCTGGACGCGGCTCTTGCAGGCTGATAGTTTAGCGCCGGAAATGAAGCAGCAGGCGCTGGAGAAAATCGATAAAAACCTGCGGATACAAACAAAACTGGTCGAAGAGCTGCTGGATTTTTCGCAGATTATTACCGGAAAGGGCGATTTAAACTCCAGGTTAATCGAAATCTCAACCGTCTTTGAAAATGCAGTCGCCAACGTCAGCGCACAAGCTCGCGAAAAGGAAATCAGCATCGAGAAACAAAACTCTCTGAACGGTCAGAAAATTCTGGGCGATTCCGAGCGTCTGAAAAAGGCTTTCGAAAACGTTCTGCGCAACGCCGTCAAATTTACTTCCAAAAACGGAACGGTCTTTACCGAGATAAAAGAACGGGACGACGCGATTGAAATGAAAATCCGGGACAGCGGGCGCGGCATCAGCCCGAAATTTCTGCCGCACATTTTCGAAGGATTTCGTCAGGCTGATTCGTCCAGCACGCGTCAATTCGGCGGCTTGGGACTCGGTTTGGCGATTTCGCGGCACATCCTCGAGCTGCACGGCGGCTCGATCACAGCCGAAAGCGCGGGTGAGGGAAAAGGCGCAGTTTTCACAATAAAAATTCCCGTTTCGAAAGACAGCGACCAGCCTTCCGAGCCGCCTCAAATGGATTAAAACATTTCTGAAATCGCTTTATTTTGTATGGAATACTTACAAACCGGGGCGAAAGATAAATTCAATAAAAATTAAAATGTCGTTTAAACCGAAGCGAAGATAGAAGTTATTTTTGTGCGAAGATAGTGGCACGATTTTTGCGGGCTTGACTATCAGTAAGACCCGGTACGTCTTGTACTCTTCCAAGGTTTTTCTAATACAAGGAGGTTAGCAATGAGTAGGATTTTCCTAAACGTTTTTACTTTTGTCTTTTTGGCAATTACACTTTCGACCGCTTATACGGCGCAGGCGCAGACGCGCCCGTATCGCGCCAACGACAGACAGGTTCAGGTTCTTATCAACCGGATTGAAACCGGAACCGACACCTTTCGCCGTCAGGTTGACCGCAACCTTGACCGCAGCACGATGAACGGAACCAGAACCGAAGATGTGTTGACATCTTACGTCACCGATTTTGAAAATGCGACCGACAGCCTGCGACGCCGTTTCGACAGCCGCGCCTCGACGATTGCCGACGTGCAGGAAGTACTGAACCGCGCGAGCATGGTTGAAAATTTCGTCCGCGACAATCGTTTATCGCCTGCCGCGCAGCGCCAATGGAATCTGGTCAGAACCGACCTGGACGCGCTAGCCACTTATTACGGCGTCCGCTGGGATTGGACGGCGACCTATAACGACTATAGAAACAACGATAGAAACAACAACAGAAACAACAGAGGCGGATTCGGCAACGGCATGGGCAGAGGCGGTCGTTTCGATTCCAGAATAACGGGAACTTATCGCCTGAATACCAGCCAGAGCGATGACGTCAACGCGGTTCTCGACCGCACTTTCGGCAGCAACGTCAACGCCGACCAGCGCGCGCGTATGCGTGAACGTATGCAGCGCCGGTTAACTCCGCCGGATATGCTGGCGATTGAAAAAATAAATCAGCGTGTGACGATTGCTTCGTCTTTATCGCCGCAGGTCAGCTTCGAAGCCGACAACGTCTCGCGCAGCGAAGTTTCGGGAAACGGACGAACCGTCAACATTCGCGCCGGACAGAGCACGGACGGTTTGACCCTCAGCTACGAAGGCGACCGCATGAATGATTACAACATCAATTTCGTGCCCGTCGGCAACAATCAATTGCGCGTCACGCGTCAGCTCTCTCTTGAGAGGCAAGGCGAAACAATCACGGTTTCCAGCGTGTATGACAAAATCGACCAGACCGCCAGATGGACGGATATGGGCGGTTCATATAACACCGGAAACACGGGCACAAATACCAATAACACCAACACGAACAATTACGATTTCGTCGTTCCGAACGGAACACGGCTGGTTGCGGTTTTGAACACGCCGCTTTCGACCAGAACAACGCAGAACGGCGACAGATTTACGATGGAAGTGACGTCGCCCGGTCAATTCAGAGGCGCGATTATCGAAGGAACGGTTGCTAACGCCGAACGTTCGGGTCGCGTATCCGGCAGAGCCGAAATGGGACTTAACTTTGAAACCATTCGCCTGCGCAGCGGTCAGACTTATCGTTTTACGGGCTTAATCGACAGCGTTCGCAACGCCAATGGCGATACGGTCGGCATTAATAACGAAGGCGCCGTCCGCGACGGTAATCAAACGACCAAAACCGCCACGCGCGCTGGTATCGGCGCGGCGCTCGGCGCTTTAATCGGCGCGATTGCGGGCGGCGGTTCCGGTGCGGCAATTGGTGCCGGCGTCGGAGCCGGTGCAGGAGCCGGGTCTGTCATTCTTCAGGGGCGCGACGACCTGAGGCTCGACAACGGCACGGAATTCAATCTGACTTCTTCAGCTCCGGCTAACCTGAGAGGAAGCTATTAAAGAGCGGTAAGAACCTTAAATTAATTAACGGGTGGATAAAATTCCACCCGTTTTTTGATTAATAAAACGCCGTTTTGCTCGGATCAAAACGCTAAATACACCTTTGCAAAAGATATTTGTTTGGTTACAAACATCATCTGGAAGCCTGCGGACGATGTTTAAAAGCTTTCAAACACCGTTCGGAAACTTCCGGACACAATCTGGAAGTTGCCGAAATGAGTTTGGAAGAAGACAACCGGCGTTTGTCTACTTCCAAACGACTTCGGACAACCATTTTTTACTTGAAAACGAGCATTTTGTATGCGTTTGATACGCAAAATCTGGCACGAGCTTTGTATATCAGACACGCGGTATTTATAAAAATACTTATTTATTCTAAAAGCAAAAAACGAGCAGGGGTCAGGTTTTCTATATTCAAGGAGGAAAATATTATGCAGCAGAGCGACACGCCGCAGACGAAACGCGACGAGTGGAGCGCCGATGAGATTGTTGAAGAAGGAAGCTACACGGGCAGCGACGATATTCATCGCGAGATTGCGCGCGGCGACGAAACCGAAGGCGACCCGGACGAGCGTGACATTGCGGGAAGCCCGGCTTCGATAGATACGCCGCAGGGACGCGAGGAAGCGAAAACGAGAGTCGAAGGAGGAACGTCTTAAAATGGTTGATAATAAACTGGCAATAGAAGAAGCGCAGCGAGCAGCCAATTACGAAGCGCTGAAATCGAGCGTCAAAACGGAGGTCGAATCCGAAATCGTCGCCCGCGCCGATGTGCCGACGCGCGGCGAAGCGGTGCAGATAAACAATCTGGCTGGCGATTTCCGGCAGAAGGCGATTGAGGAAGTGGTCGAAACCGACCGCGAAGTCGAGCGCGGACGGACTCTGGCGCGCGTTTCGCAAGTCGTCGATTATATTTTTTACGTTATTTACTCGCTGCTGGCGATTCGCCTTTTACTGGCGCTTTTCGCGGCGCGCGAAAGCGCAGGTTTCGTGCAGTTTATCAAATCCGTGACCGACCCGTTCTACGCGCCTTTTAGGGGAATCGTACCGAGTCTCCGCACGGAAGAGGGCTTTACGCTCGCGCTTCCGATTGTCATCGCTCTAGTCGTCTACGCTTTGCTGCATCTCGGAATCAACGGGCTTTTGAGAATTTTCGCGCATCGCAAAACAGCGATTTAAAAAATGCAAAACGCAAAATGCAAAGTGCAAAACGGAAGGATTAATTTATTCTAAATCTTAAATCCTAATATTTTGCACTTTGCATTTTGCGTTTTGCATTTTCAGACTTAGCTGGTCGCGCAGCCCGCGTGACCGCATTCGCACATAATTCCCGTGATGTCCGCGCCGGCAGCATCTTCGCACTGCTGGCTGCAATAATCCGAATCGTTTGCCCGCGGGCATCTGCACAATTCCTGCGCGCATTTTTCTTCCGTATTCGCCATTAAATTAATCCTCCCGGTCTTCGTAAAAATTAGTTCCTCGGAACAGTTCAATTTTAAACCTATGGTTCGGATAAGGCAATAAATTCTCGGGAAATGTCGGTAAACAAAAAAGGCTTCGCGAAAATGCGAAGCCTTTCAGGTAAACAAAAATTCTTTTTACCTGACGAAAGCGTTCGGCGTCGGCACGTCGCCGCTTGTCCCGAACTGCGCGCCCGTAAAGCCCGCGCTCGTGCGCAGAAGATACCAGGTTCCGGTCGAAGGGCGGAAAACCGCCGGGTCGATTTTGCCGTCGCCGTCGAAATCGGCGGGCGAGGGCTTATCTTCGGCAATCCCGAACTGCGTCGCCGTAAACGAATTGCTCGTGCTTTGAATCACGTACCAGTAGCCGTTTGACGGTCGATAAACAGCCAAATCGGTTTTCCCGTCGCCGTCGAAATCAGCCGGAACCGGTTTGTCTTCCGCGATGCCGAACTGGGCGGCTATAAACCGGTTGTCGGAACTATTCAGGCGATACCAGTAACCGTTCGACGGGCGGAAAACGGCGAAATCCGCTCTGCCGTCGCCGTCAAAATCGCCGAGCGTCGGCTTATCTTCGGCAATGCCGTGCTGCTGTGAAACCACCGCGCCGTTGCTGCTGCGCGTTACCCACCACGTTCCGTCTGCCGGACGATAAACCGCAATGTCGGCTTTGCCGTCGCCGTCGTAATCGGCGGGCACAGGCAAATCGCCCGCCGCGCCGAAAGTCGCCGCCGTAAAATTATTGGTCGAAGAATTCAGACGATACCAGCCGCCGGCTTCCGGGCGAAACACGGCAATATCGGTTTTGCCGTCGCCGTCAAAATCCGCAGACGCGGGCGAATCGGTCGCCAAGCCGAACTGCTGCGAAACGAAAGCGCCGTTTGCGCTGTTTGAGATATACCAGCTTCCGGTCGCGGGACGAAAAACGGAAACGTCAGCTTTGCCGTCGCCGTCGTAATCGAATTGCGTCCGGCGATTGGAAAGCGAGTTGAGCGCGGCGTCAATTTTTATTCTCGGTTTGGTGATGTTGTTGCGCGTGTCGGTGACGGCTTTTCCGGTCGTCGTCAAGGCATTCAGAAGCTGCGAGACGGTCGCGTCCGGCTTGCGCTGTTTCAAGACCGCAAACGCGGCGGCAACGTGCGGAGCCGCCATCGAAGTGCCCGAATAATTGGTGTAGCCGCCGTTCGGAATCGACGAGGCAATCCAGCGTCCGGGCGCGAGAATGGTTAAAAAAGACGAGCTGTTCGAGAAACCGGAAACCGTATCGACGCCCGTGCCGTAGCTTCCGTCGTCGGTCGAGCCGACGCTGATTGCCGTCGAAATACAGGCGGGCGCGCCCAGCGCGTTTGAGTAACCGGAGTTGCCGGAAGCAATAACGGTTGCGATGCCGACCGAGCGCAAGTTGTCGATGATGGCTTTGCGAGAGGGCTGCGCGGCGTCGCAGCTCGAAGCGTATTGACCGCCGCCGAGGCTCATATTGACCGACGCGATGTTCATAGTGCTGCTCAGAGCCAGCACGCGCTCCAGCGCCTTTAACTGGTCGGAAGTGTAGGAAAGAACGCACGGAACCGGATTCGAGCCGCAATCGGTCGCGTTGTCGAAGCGCGAAAAAACCTGAAAAGCAATAATATCGGCATCTTTTGCCGCGCCGCTGAAATTCGTTCCGCGTCCGGCGACGATTCCCGCCACGTGCGTGCCGTGAGCGCAGCCCGAGATGGTGGATGCACAATTGACGCCTGAATCGGTTGCGGTCGTTTCGGGCACGCCGTTCGGGCAGACGCTCGTCGAGCTGGCGCCGTAAGTCGACGAGTAGCAACCTTCGGCGACGATTTTTCCGCTGAGAAAAGGATGATTTTTATCGACGCCCGTATCGAGCACCGCGACCGCCAGACCGCTGCCCGAAAAACCGCTCGACCAGCTTGTCGTCGCTCCGACCAGGGCAGTGCTTTCGGCAAGCGTCGGCTCGGCGAGCGCGTCTTCTTCAATGCTCAGAATCTGCGCGTCCGTCTGCATCTGCTCAAGCGCGGAAGCTTTGGCTTCAAACGCCAGAAACGGAATGGTTTTGAATTGTTTTATCTTCTCGATTTGCTGTCCCTGCTGATGGCGATTCAAAAACCCGGTCTGGTCTTCCTTGATTTTCTGAAGCTGGCGGGCGCGCTCAGCCTGCATTAAATTTCCTTCCGGCTGTACTTCGGTTTTCAGCCCGACGATGACGCGCGCCGAGCCTTTTTCGCGCGCCGCGTTTATCAATTGGGAAAAATTCTGCTGCTTGCGCGCTTCGATGGGCGCGTGATTCGGCTCGGAGATTTGAGCTTTGGAAGAAGTTAAAAAGAAATTACTGAAAAGGGCACACGCCAGGACGGCGAAAGAGACAAATAAAAGTTTTTTCATTAGTTTTCCTTTCGGGCAGTTGAAACGCAAAACCGGAACTTCGGGAGTTTTAAGCGTGGTGACTGCGTGATAATAAGTTCTCTGATTAAGAGTTAAATAGACGTTCGCTGTTTGTTGTGGAGAACAACTTGTCGAACCGCTCAGACTGAATGAAATTCAATCACAGAAAATCAAATAATACGCTTGAAAAATGTGAGTTATGCAAGCTTAGATGAGGGTTTTGCCCGTTTAGTCAACCG
>DATHBC010000842.1:0-2685 GCA_035296345.1 Pyrinomonadaceae bacterium
AGGGCTTCATATGAAGCCCTCTTTTCTATTTGCAAAGCCCGGCGACTGGTTATTAAAAGATTTTTCTTAAGACTCCGGCTTTTCTATCGCGATGAATACACTGGATTTTGAAATCATTCCAAGCCCGTCCTCAAACGACCACCAGATTCGATTTCTGGTCGATGGCGCGGACTGGCTCGGCGACAGGTATCTCGGCATCGACCCGCCCGCGTTCTTCGCCCTGAACGACCTTGTATCCGGCGACGGGCGGCTGCTCATCGGACGCTGCCGGTGCGGCTGCCCGGGCTGCGACGATTACTTCGTAAATGTGGAGCGCACCGAATTCAAAGTCGGATGGGTTTCCCCGGATAGAAAGCCGGTCGAGTTCATAAAAGAAAAATATGATTCCGTAATCAGCGCCGCGCGAGCGGATACTTCCTGGGAAGACACTAACAGAACCGCCGAGCGAATGATTTCGCAGGTTTTTATCGACGCCTCAACCCGCGACGGCTACAAGTTTGAATGGGCTTCGGCGCGGGTCACGCCGAAAACGATGACGCTTTCGTTCTCCCGCAACGGGGTGCAGAAGCTGTTTAAATTCCGTTGGGATGAAAAATCGGTCGAAGACGCTCTAATCAGCGCAAGGCAAAGCTACAGCGAGATAACCGGACAGGGCGCGCCCGGCGCAAAAACAGGAAAAAACGGAAGCTGATGTAGCAGGCAACTTTGACGACCGCGGCGATTACTTTGACGACCATGCTGAACACTCAGGCAACTGCGCGGAACACACAAACAACTGCGGCAAACACACTGACGACTGTATGGATTACACTGGCGACCGCGGCGATTGCAGTATCGACCGCGAAAATTTCTGATACGTGCCGTTTAGCTTTATTTTTGTTGGGCTTAGACGCGACGCCGCGAAAAGCAAAAGCGGAAAGTCCGAAACCTTCCGCTTTTATCATTTTAGACTGAACTGCGACTTGTTCGCCGCCTGCCGATTTCCTTTCTCAACAAGCATTGAAAGCCGTAAGGCTGGCTATCGCCCTGCCGTTGCCGACGCCGCGCGCCCGCCGCCTTTGATGGTCATTTCGTTTAGAATCCAGCCCGCGCCGCCGAGCTTTTCCGTGACGAAGAGAACATAGCGAATATCGACCGCAATCGTGCGCCCGTAGTTTTCGTCAAAGAAAATGTCGTTGCCCAAGCCTTCGTAGTTGCCGTCGAAGACGATGCCGACCTGCTCGCCGTTGCCGTTCAGAATCGGGCTGCCGGAATTGCCGCCGATGATGTCGGTCGTCGCCAGAAAGTTGACGGGAACCGAATCGCCGACGCCGTAGCGACCGAAATCGCGGCTGCGCTGCAAGTCTTTCAGCTGCTGCGGAACATCGAAAGGGTCTTCGCCCGTGTCTTTTTCAATCACGCCTTTTAGGGTCGTAAAAGCCGCGTAGGTGACGGCTTCGCGCGGGCGATAGCCGCGCACGTTGCCGTAGGTGAAGCGCAGCGTCGCGTTGGCGTCCGGGTAAGGCTTCGCGCCGCGCATCTCGCCCATTCCCTCGACGTACAAATAACGCATGCTGCTCGCTTCCTGATTAAATTTGGTCGTGCGCGCGGCGATTTGCGCCTGCTCCGCCGCCAGCCCGGTCATAATATCGACGATGTGCGGGTATTTTTTGTTCAAATCGCTGAAGCTCATATCGTAGAGCGCGAAGATTTTCTGCGGCGTGTTGAAATCTTCTTTTTCCGCAATCATCTCGGCGAAGGTTTCTTCCGCCGCGCGGCGCTGTTTGCCCTGATAACGGTTGAAAGCGTTATCGACGGGCGCGAATCTCTGATTGGCGGGCAGCTCGTCAATCGCGCGCAGAAAATATTTAATCATCTCGCGTTCGAGAACCGGCTCGCGATTCTGGAAAGTCGAGGTGATTTCGCCGCGTTTTTCGTCCGTCAGCTTGTTTCCTTTCGAGACGGCGTTGACGGCGTCGGACACCTGTTTGAAAACCGGCATAATCGAAGTGTTCGGAAACGTCCTGAGAACGCGGTCGCGCGCCGCCGTGGCGAAATACGTCGCGTAGAGATTATTGAATTTCGTCAAAAGCTCGCCGTATTTCGCCTTGCGCGCCGGATTCTGTTCGACCCAGGCGGCGAATTTCGCTTCGTCAGCCCTGCGCTTGTTGATAATGTCGCCGCGCCGCATCGCCTGCACGCCGCCGTCGAAAGCCTTGATGCCGTTGTTTAAGCTGAAAATCTCGCCCTGCAATTTAATGCGTTTTTCCTCGTCGTCTTCGCCAATCATCTGCATGGCGCGGCTCTGCGCCGTCAGGTATTCGACGATAAACGGAAAGTTGACCTTCTGCGAGTAATCGACCGACTGGCTTTCGCGATAGCGCGTCGTGCCGCCCGGATAGCCCAAAACGAACACGAAATCGTTTTCGCGCACGCCGTTCAGCGAAATGGTCAAAAACTTTTTCGGCTTGAACGGAACGTTGTTCGGCGAATATTCCGCGCCCGAACCGTCCGGCGCGACGTAGGCGCGCAGGAACGTGAAATCGCCCGTGTGACGCGACCATTCGAAATTGTCCGGGTCGCCGCCGAAAAATCCTATATTCTTGGGCGGCGCGTAAACCACGCGCACGTCCTGAATCGAAAACGTCTGATACAGATAATAGAAAAATCCGTTGTTGACCGACTGGATGCGGACGGTTGAGCCTT
>DATHBC010000843.1:0-1526 GCA_035296345.1 Pyrinomonadaceae bacterium
CAGGTTTTTCCCAAAAAACTTAAAAGCAAAATACCTATAAAAATCAAAGTGCCCGGCGGCGCAAAGGCTAGAAAACCGAGAACGGCGGCGGCGAAGATTTTTTTCGGATGTTTCATCAAAACTTCGTTTGAGTTTATCGAATTAAAATCAATACCTTATTCGATGCGCGCCAGCCAGTCAACGTAAAATCTCTCAGCACGCTTTTTCCCGCATCGTTTCTCCGGCTTGAGCGCCGGAAAATTTTCTTTACTTTTCCGCGGATTGCCTTTACTCTGTGAAAAATAAACTCGAGGTTGAAAAATGAAAAAACTTTGGCTCGCGCTCGCCGTCTTTTTGCTTTGCGGAATTTCCGTCTCCGGTCAACAGCAGCAGCCCGACGTTAAGCTTTTCATCGACAGCGCCGAACATTACTTTGGGAAAAGGAAATTTGCGGAAGCGATTGTCGAAATTACCAAAGCCATAGAAATCGAGCCGAAAAATGCGGATTTATTCATCTGGCGAGCCGGATATTACAGCTATTTAAAAGATAAGGACGCCGTTCTCAGAAACGTAAAAACCGCCCTGTCTCTCGCTTCGGGCGACACGCAGATATTGAAAGACGGCGCGACGTGGCTGCTTTTAAGCGGTCACTTCGAAGAGAGCTTAAAAATAGGCAATTCCCTGGTAAGTCTTGATGAAGGCAATCCGGCGGGCTACATCATTCGTTCTCGAAGCTTGTTTCGGCTGAAGGATTACGGCAGCGGACTGGAAAATTATTTTAAGGCTTTGGAGTTAAAACCGCACTCATATGAAATCGGTCACGGATTTTTGTTTGAAAGCCTGAAAAACTTAAAAGACGATAAAAATATCTCTGATTATTACAGCCGCGCCTATAATTTACTCGAAAAAATTCATAGAGACGCAAATGAGAAAACGCAGACAAACTCATCAGATTTGAAAGTCGACGAAATTCGCGCCCGCAGCGTAGTTATCATGTCGGGCGATTTATTGCAGCTTCTTTCGCTGGACTGGACAGCACTTTACGAAAAAAAGGGCGAAACCCGAAAAGCCGAAGAACTATTGGACAAAATGGTGCAGTTCGAGCCGAGACTCATTGCATACAGCCGGCGAGCCAAGCATTACCGGCGAAACGGAAAGCCGGAAGAAGCCGGGAAAGACGAGATTAAAGTAATCGAAATCTCGATTGAAGAGATAACCAAAATTCTCAGACTGGAAAACGCCGGCGTCGAATATAAAGCAAACGCCTTGCTGCGGCGCGGCGATTTGTATGTTCGGTTAAACCAGTTTGACAAAGCGATTGCGGATTATGAAAAGGCAATCTCGCTCAATCCCGGCGTCAGGGAAGAAGCTGCGAAAAGAATCGACTCAGCCAGAGAAAAAGCGCGGGAAAACCCGAATCAGCCAAATTAAATCATCGCAAAAAAAATAAAAAAGGAAGGCTGTCCGATATTAACCGCCTTCCTTTTTTATTAAATGCTTTTTGAAAAAATCAGCCTTTCGCCTTTTTGATTTCCTCAATCAAAACC
>DATHBC010000844.1:0-4147 GCA_035296345.1 Pyrinomonadaceae bacterium
TACTTTTAACTATCGCTTTTGCCTTACAGAATGCTCGTTCTGGGCGCTGTATCGTCCAGCCGGCTGGTAAATGTCTGCCCGCCGACTATCACGGTCAGAACGACCGGCTGGTCGCCCGCGCCTCTCAGTTCGGGCGGCAGCGTGAAATCAATCGTATAAACGCCCGGCTCGCGCTGAACCGCCAGAGTGCCCGGCGGAAGCTGGATCGTCACGCTTCCGATGCGGACGCTGTAGCTGACGGCGGCGGCATTCGGAATAAATATGCCGGTCGCGTACAGCCTCAGCACGGTCGGAACGCGCACGCCGCCGCGAATCCTGACTGTTCGCACGTTAAACGGCTCGGTCGTCGGCACGCGGTTGACGACGTTTTGCAGGCGCGCCCGCCCGCCCGGGCTCGGAACGGCGTTGCTGGTAAAGATGTCGGGTCGAGCCAGCACGATGGTCACGTTTCCTCGGATGACGGTTCCGTTATTATTAATTACGACGGGACGCACGATGTCGCTGCCGGTAGGCGGGAAAACGCCGTTCGGGACTGTAAACATAATCTGGCGGCGGCTGACCATTTTCAGTCCGCAAGCCGCGCCGCCAATCGTCATCGTCACGCCGCTCAGCTCAATCGGCAGCGGGAAGCTGCGCGAGACCGAGCCGACGGCGGTTCTCGGAGTCACCGGCTCGACGAATCCCGTATCGAGATTGACGATTGCCAGCATGGCGGGCGCGAGTCCCTGCACGGCAGGCGGCGTCACGGGCGTCGGCGTCACGGTCGGCGTCGGGCTGCCCGTCGGCGTCGGCGTGGGCGTCGAGACAGGCGTCGCCGTCGGGCTCGGCGAAGGAACGGGCGATGCCGTGACGGGAATCGCGCTGGCTCCGGTCGCGAAATTCAGATTAGCCGGAGCGGTCGTCGTCGCCACCGGCGTCAGCAAATAAAAAGTCTCGGTTTGCAAATCGAAATTGCCCGTTCCCGGCTCGACCTGCGCCAGGCTGAAAGAAATTCTTCTTTGCGTATTGCTGGCGTAAGGCTGAACGCTGGCGATAAATGTGCCGGGCGGAAGCGTGGTCAGACGGGTAAATCTCGCGGTCGCCGGCGGAAGACTTAGTTGATAGGAATAAACCTGCGTCGGGCGCGCCACATCCGGGTTCAAGCCCTCGGAAGCGGTTGCGGGAATCGTCCCGCTCGCGTTGATGTTCAGGCGCGACGCCAGCAGAAGCGACGACGGAGCGCCGGTCGCGTCGTAATCGGAAAAAGTCGGAAAACGCAGAACGTCGCCGGTCGCGCCCGCATCGGCGTTGGCGCGCGGTCCGACGCGTCTGAACGGGTTGGTCGCCGGGGTCGTCACCGGCGTGTTGGCGTCGTAAACGAAAACCGCCGTCGCCGTCTGGTTCGCGCCGTTGCTGCTTTCGGCGGTTAAATCCGCGAAAGATTCAAAAGCGATATAGCGACCGTCGCGGCTCATGCGCGGACCGTAACTGAAAATATTGACGACGTCGCCCTGATTGGCGGCGGCGGTTTGCGTGACCTGCACGCGCGCGCCCGCCGGAACGCCAGCCGAATCCAGATTCGTGTAAAAAACCTCGTCGCTGCGGTCGCTGTTCGAGCCGCCCGTCTGACCGACAATCGGATTGTCGCCGTTGCCCAGGAACGCGACGCGCATTCCGTTGCCGGAGATGACCGGGTTGACGTTGTAAATCGGCGCTAAAATCGTGCCGCGCGGCGTCGCCGTGACCTGCGCCAGCGTTTGCGTGGCGCGCACGTAGGTGTAAACTTCCGGGTTGTCGAAATTCGGGAAAGCGTTTCCGCAGGTCGCGGTCGGCGTGGTCGTGCAGGGAACCAAATCCCTGTTTGAGATAAAGGCAGCGACGCCGCCGTTGTCACTGAGGCTCGGGTCGCGGTTGTCGTCGGCAATAATGGGCAGCGTCGTGGTCGTGCCTTCCTGCGGCAGGCGGCTCGGCGGCGTGTTCGTCGCGCGGATAAAAGTTCCCGCGTTCAAATCGACAAACGGGATTTCGTCGCCGCTCGACAAATTAACGGGCGTCGTTTCGGGAATCTGATAAAGCCACAATTCCGTGTTGCCGTCCGAGGTCAGCGGATTGGTGGTCGTCGTGCCGGTCGTCACGTTAAAGGTATTGGCGTCGAAATTTCCGGGATTGGTCGCGTTGGGAGCCGCCGGCGTCGAAGTCGTCGCGTTCGAGCCGAAGGCAAGCCAGCGCCCGTCATTGCTGATAACCGGACGAACGTTTAGAATCTCGACCCTGGTGTTGCTGAAAATCGGGTTCATCGTCTGGTCTTTTAAAAGACTCTTCGTGTTGGTAATCTGAAAAATCCGGCGCTGCGCGTAATCGAAAAGAAAAACTTCGCGATTGCCGTCCGCGTTGCGCGGGTTTTCGGTGGCGACGTCGCCGTTCGATTCAAAAACTACAAAACGCCCGTCGCCGGAAATGCCGCCGACGAATGATTCCGCCGTCGAAGACGTCACCTGACCGATAACGGAATCGACCTGCGCGGAAACCGTCGTTAAATTTCCGAGTAGAAATAAAATTGCGAAAAATAAAAAAAAGCGAAACTTCACTTAAGAGTCCTCCAAAATTTTAGAAATTCGCCGCGATATAATCCGTCGCCGCCAATTTCCTGTGCGGGGTAAACACAAAAACTAGATTTTAAGCGTATTAAGAGCGCGTTGCAACCGCTTACCGTGAACAAACCCCGGCTTTGCCGGAAAAACAACTGGTAAGATGCGGCAATTGACATGATTGGTTGACTTGCGGAAAACTTTTAAATGTTAAGTACTACTGAGTGCTGAGTGCTGAGTGCTGAGTGCTGAGTGCTGAGTTTTAAATTTTAAGTTACGAGTTTTAAATGAAAATCAAATACTCAGTACTCAGTACTCAGTACTTTTAACTGTGAATCAAATACTCAGCACTTTTTAACTGTGAATAAACAAACCTACAAAATAATGATTGTCGCCGGAGAAGCGTCGGGCGACGCTCACGCGGCGCGGCTGGTGAGGCGGCTGCGCGAGCTTGAAACGGCTGAGGCGGATTTCGAATTTTTCGGCGCGACCGGGCGCAGCCTGCGCGAGGCGGGCGTCGAATCGCTCGTCGACGCCGATAATCTCTCAATCGTCGGGTTGCCGGAAATCGCCCGGGCTCTGCCGATGTTCTGGCGAACGTTTCAGACTTTGAAAAAAGCGGCGGCGCAAAGGCGACCGGACGCGGTCGTGCTGGTGGATTTTCCCGATTTTAATTTAAAGCTCGCCCGCGCCTTGAAAAAAAGCGGTTTGAAAGTGATTTACTACATCTCGCCGCAGCTCTGGGCGTGGCGCAGCTATCGCGTGCGAATGATTAGAAAATACGTGGATTTGGTGCTGGTCATTTTGCCGTTTGAAAAAGACTGGTACGCGCGGCAGGGAATCGGGCACGTCGAATATGTCGGAAATCCTCTGGCGCGCGAGGTACGCTCGACGCTCTCCAAAGAGGAATTTTGCGCCAAACATAATCTCGACCCGGCAAAGCCGATTGTCGCGCTGCTCGCCGGAAGCCGTCACAAGGAAGTCGCGCGGATTCTGCCCTTGATGCTCGAAACGACCAGCCTTTTAGCGCGAAAAAATCCCGAAATCCAGTTTGTCAACGCGCTGGCGGCGGCGCGGAATTTCAGCGAGGTCGAAGCGGCAATCGCCGAGACGAAACGAAAGAAAATCAGCCTGCCGGAAAATCTCGTCACCGTGCAGGGCGAAACGCGCGAAGCCTTGAACGCGGCGGACGCGGCGGCGGTCACGAGCGGCACGGCGACGCTGGAAACGGCGATTATCGGCGCGCCGATGGCGATTGTTTACAAAACCTCGACGCTCAACTACAAAATTCTGCGACCTTTAATAAACGTCCCGCATTTCGGCTTGATTAATCTGATTGCCCGCGAGCGTCTGGCGGCGGAATTTATTCAGGACGATTTCACGCCCGAAGCGCTGGCGGCGGAAATTTTTCGCCTGCTCGACGCGGAGACGAACCGGCGGATGCGGGCGAGGCTCAAAGAAGTCGTCGAAACGCTCGGCGACGGCGCGGCGCGCAACGCCGCGCGCGCAATTCTGCACGAATTGGAAAGAAATTAGCCGCCGCAGAACACAGAGATTTTTGAGAAAATTCAACCACGGAT
>DATHBC010000845.1:0-11097 GCA_035296345.1 Pyrinomonadaceae bacterium
AGGTCAAAACGGATTTGCCGTTTTTCGTCACCTCGTCCATGACGGTGCGGCTGATGCGAACTTCGGCAAGCGTCTCGTCGCTGCCGCGCGTTTTGGCGACCTCGATTTTCAGCTTGTCGTGATTGTCCTCGTCGCGCAGCATGATGACGCAGCGCTCGGCGGGCACGGCTTCGAAAACCAGCGACGAGAGAATCTCCAGGGTTTCTTCGAAACTGGTCGAGCCGAGCAGCGCGATGCCGACTTTGCTGATTAAAGTCAGCAGTCCGTTGCGCGAGGACGACGTCGCCGGCTGCGCTTCCAGAATCTCGGCGGTCGCGCTTTTCAGAGGCGAAAGCGCAATCGTCATCGCGGGATTTAAAGCCTGCGTGTTGTCGGAAATCAGCGTCGAGCTTCTTTCCTGAGACGAGCGACCGTCCTGAAAGACGATGACCGTTTCGCCGATTTGAATCTCGCCGCCGGAAATCATCGGCACGGGCATCGAAACCAGCGAACCGTTATAACGCGTGCCGTTTGCCGAGCCTAAATCGTGAAGCCAGTAGCTGTCGCCTTCCTGCCGGATTTCCGCGTGCAGGCGCGAGGCGAACGGGTCGGGAATACAGATGTCGCTGCGCGCCGAACGCCCGATGGTCGTCCTCAGCCGCGCCAGACGAAATTTATCGTCCGGTCGGTCGGAGTATTTTATGATGAGTTCAGGCATAAATTTAATTACGAATTACGAATTACGAATTACGAATTGATAAAGATTCAAGGGCTTTTGCCGAGGAATATTCTTCATTCGTAAATCGCAGTTCGTAATTTCTAATTTTTAATCGTTTAAGACTTTCGGTTTCTTTTGACCGTAGACGACGACCGTTCCCGCGATTAAATCGTGCAGGGCGCGACCTTTGGCGCTGAAAACCGAAAACAAAAAACCGAGCCCGGCGGTCAGAGCCGTCAGCGGATAACCGAGCAGATGCCGCAGCAAAAGCTGGCTGAAGCTCGCCGCCTGTCCGTCCTTGCGGATAATTCTCAAGCCGGTAAACATTTTCCCGATGCTCTGACCGCCGAGCATCGGGAAAATGATAAAATTCGTGACCGCCAGCAGAATCGCAATCACCCAGCCGGCGCTGTTAAAGGCGCTTTTAAAAATCTTTGCGCCGTCGTCGCCCGACAGGCGCGCGACGAGCAAGCCCAGAACCGGCAGGCTCACCAGGATGATGTAATCAATCAGCAGCGCGCCGCAGCGCAGCAAAAACGGCGCTTTGACCTTTGCGGCGTCGAAATTGACGATGACCTCTTCGGTTCTGGTTCGCGGAGTCGGCGAGAAGGCTCTTTCTACTTTTGCACTCATAAATCGGTGGTGAAAATTTTCTTTTCAGGTCGCAAATTCCTTTTTACTTTTTATCCCAGCACAAAGTGCAAAGTCGTATCGCCGAGCTTCAGCTTGTCGCCGTGCGCCAGCGCGCGCGGCTGCTGCGGCAGCAGCCTGACCGGGTCGCTCAGTTTCGTCAGCAGAATCGTCCCGTTCGACGAGCCTAAATCTTCGACCATAAACTTGTCGCCCTCGCGCCAGATGCGGGCGTGTCGACGCGAAATCTTAGTTTGCGGGTCGAATTTGGAAAGGTCAACCTCGGGGAAAATATTCGACATCGGGTCGCGCCTGCCGATCAGGCTCGTGTCTTTTTCGAGATTGAACGTCGGCGGCTCAAGCTCGCTCGTATCGACGATATACAGTCGAGCCGTCAGGCGCGGCGGCGCGACGAAAGCAGGCTTTTGCGCTGAGGCGGCGGCAGCCTGGGCGAGCGGCTGTTTCGCGCCGCAGAACGGGCAGAACATATCGGACGCGACGATTTTCTGACCGCAGAAGCCGCAGAAAACCGGCTCGTTTTCCGCCGTCACAAGCTGTTTATCGCCCAGCCCGTAGGTCAGGCGTCCGGCTTTCAGATTGTCCAGATGCCTGACTAGAGTTTCGCGCAGCTCGCCGGCGGAAACAAATCGCTTGTCGGCGTTGTATTCGACGGAGCGCATCAGAATCTGCTCAATCTGGTCTGAAAGCTGCGGATTTATCTGGCGCGGGCGCGGATTCTTGTGAAAATCGAAAATCAGCAGCGGATTATTCTGCGGGTCTGCGCCGGTCAACAGGTGAAACATCGTCGAGCCGAGCGAATAAATATCCGAGCGCGCCTCGACGTTTCCGCTGAATAATTCCGGCGGCGCGTAGCCCATCGTGCCGACCGCCGTCACGCCTTTTTCCTCTTTATTAACCCAGCGGGCGATGCCGAAATCAATCAGCATGACGCGCCCGCTGTTGCCGTCAATCATAATATTCGACGGCTTCAAATCGCGATAAACAATCGGCGGCTGGCGGTTGTGCAGATAATCAAGAACGTCGGCGACCTGAATCGCCCATTCGGTCACGCTTTGCTCGTCAATCCTGCCTTCGGGCGACGAGCGCAGGCGCGCGGCTAAATCGCCGCCCGAAATATATTTCATAACGAGATAGAATCTGCCTTCTTTCTCGTCGTAAAAATAATCGTAAATCGTCGGAATGGAAGAATGTTCGAGCGAGGTCAGCAGCAAGGATTCGCGCTTGAAATCGTTAATCGCTTTTTCCTGCTGCGTTTCCTCGATGTAGGACTGCACCATTTCCTTGACGGCGCGCAAAACGCCGCCGAGGTTTTTGTCGCTGGCGAGATAAACCGCGCCCATGCCGCCGCCGCCGATTTTGCGGACGATTTCGTAACGACCGTTTAAAACCGTGCCTTCGGAAAGCGTTTTCAGCTTGGCTTTTTTGCCGCCCGTGTCAATCGAATTGACGTTCGGGCTGGTGTACGAGCGACCCTGCGCGCCGTCGCCGGATTTTTCCGCGCCGGACGCCTCAGCGGAAGATTCCGCCGCTTTTTCCGACGGTTCGGAAATCCGGTAATCGCTTTTTTCGGGAACAGGCTCGGCGACCGGCTGATTCTGCGGCGCGGCTTCGCCCGCCGGAACATTCTGCTCAAACGGCGGCAGCGGCTCTGAAATCAGCGTCGCCGGAAGGTCTTCTTCGTCGTTTTCGGCAAGCGGCGTCGAGGGCGGCTGGATTTCGTTTACGGATTGAGCAGCCGTCGAGGACGGAAACGATTCAGGCTGCGCCTGCGGCAGGGCGGCTTCCTGATTTTCGGCTAATTTAGGGGCAGTCGCATCCTGTTGAGCGATGTCCGGCGGCGTGTATGGAATCGTCGAATCGAAATCCTGCGCGTCGGGCGTTTGATTTTCTATGGGTCGCGGCTCGATTTCTCCGCCGACGTTTTCTCCGAAGCCGGGCTGCGGCGCGGCTTCCGTTGTGGTTTCGACGACCGGAAGCGGCGGCGGAACGGCTTCAAAATTCGGCTCGCCGGTTTTTTCGTCTGCGACCCGGTTGTTCTCTCCGGAAAAATCGGTTTCAGGCTGCGCCGGAGCGGCGGGCGTATCGGCGGCGAAAGTTTCGGCGGCGGAATTCAAGGCATTGTTTCCGGAAGCGTCGGATCTGAGCAGCGCGTCGATTGAATGCGCGCCGGTGTCGAAATCCTTCGGTATCGAGGGCAGAGAAACATCTTCGATGACGACTTCTTCGCCTTCTCTGACCGGCTCGATAGGACTTTCCAGCGGCACGTCCACTTGCGTCGCTTCAAAAGCCAGCGCGGCGTCGGGCGTCGCAACCGTCGTCGACGAAACTTCCGCCGGATTTTGCAGCGCGATTCCGCAATATGGGCAATAGACATCTTCTTTGGCGACTTCCGAGCCGCATTCGTGGCAATAGGACATTATTTTCTGTAACTAACTCAGCAAATTATTGATTTATCCGAAAACGTAAAAAAGTTTTTCCGACGATAACCTCGTCGCCGTCGCTTAAAGGCTGGCGCATGCCGGGAATCAGGCGACGCCCGCGATTGATAAAAGTTCCGTTGGTCGAGCCTAAGTCTTCCAGCAGATAACGCCCGTCTTCCTGCACGATGCGCGCGTGACGGCGCGAGACTTTGGCTTCCGGGTCGTGCGCGTCCAAGTCGACGTCCGGAAAAATCCCGTTGTCGGCGTCCCAGCGTCCGATGTTCGATTCCTCGCTCGTTAAGCCGAATTCGGTTCCGACCGACGCGCCGCGCTCGATGACCAGCACGGCGTGAACGCCTTTCGGCATTCCGGTTTCCGCTGGTGATGATGAATCGGATACTGCCGCCGCCGCTACAGCCGCCGGAGCTTCTTCCTTATTTTCTTCGACCTTTAACTGCTCGACGACCGTCGGAACGCCGACCGACGTGATGTTTGCCGATTGAAAATTGGGCGGCGGCGGCGGCGGCGCGGCGGCATAAGCCGTCAAAACGCTGTCAAAGTCGTTGTTTTGCCTTCCGCCCGCTGCTCCGGCTTCTGCCAGCGGCGTTCCGCATTCATCACAAAACTGCGAACCTTCGAGATTTACCGTCCCGCAAGTTGGGCATTTTATCATTTTTACACTACCTTGCGACCTGTTAGAAATGAACTTAATATGGCGATTGTATTTTAACTCGGAAATTCTAAATCGTAAACTATGAATTTCTGTCTTTGATTTTTCACCTTTGACCTGTGTTTTCGGATTTTCGAGTCTTGATTTAAAATTATAAAGTTCATTTGCCCTGAATCAATCAAAGGTCAAAAATCAAAGCCGGAAGTTCGTATTTTTCTGAAACTCTTTTGCCGAAAAAGTCGTACAGACAACAGACAGACGCATCTGTAAAAATTTATTTGCGTAACTTAAACTGCTTTAAGAACCAAAATCCCTTCAAATAGTCAGAGGAATAAAAAGATGGCTTTGAGCCGAAAGAAGAAAATTATTATCGGCAGCGTTGCCGTGGTTTTGCTCGGAATTATCATCATCGGCAGTATTTTCGCCACGCGCAAGGATACGCCGGAAGTCACGGTCGTTAAAATCGAACAGCGGCGCGAGCTGCGCTCGACCGTCACCGCCAGCGGCGAAGTGCGCCCGATTCAATTCATCAACCTGACGAGCGAAGTGCAGGGACGCATCGAGGAAATCTACGTCAAGGAAGGCGACCAGGTGACGAAAGGTCAGCCGCTCGTCCGCCTCGACCCGAACCAGCTTCAATCGAGCACCGACGCGCAGCTCGCTTCCGTTCAGGCGGCGCAGACCGAAACGCAGGTTTCGCGCTCGCAGGTCGTCGCCGCGCAAAATCAGCTCTCGCAGGCTCAGCAGGGTTTAAACGCTTCGCAGGCGCAGATAGATACGGCTTTGCAGCAGGTCGCGACGGCGCGCCAGCAGGTCGTCAATGCCGTCCAGCAGGTCGATACCGCGCAGACCGAAGTCGACCGCGCCAGAAAGGATTTGGAAACAGCCAACCGCGAGTTGAAACGGACGACTCAATTACTGGAAGCGCAAGTTGCTTCGCGGCTTCAATATGACGCGGACAAAGATAAAGTCGACCAGGCTCAGATTTCTCTGCGTAATGCCTTAGCTCGCTTGCAGACGCAGAAAAATGCCGTGACCATCGCTGAAAAACAGGTTAACGAAGCCCAAGCCCGCGTCAATGAAGCGCGCGCCCGCGCCAACCAGCAGGCGGTCGCCGTCAAAGATGCGCGGCGCGGCGTCGATACGGCGAATTACAGCGCCGAAGCCAGCTCGAAACGCGCCGAGCAGCAGATGGCGATGCTGCGCGGGCAGCGCAGCCAGCGCGACAAAACCATGCAGAGCGCGCCGATTAACGGCGTGATTGCCGACATCCCTTCAAAAGTCGGAACTTTTGCCGTCGCCAACCTGTCTTCGACGCCGCTTCTGACCATCGCCGATATGTCCACGATAAACGTCGAGGTCAAGGTCGACGAAACGGAAATCGACAAGGTCGAAGTCGGGCAAACCGCCAAAATCAAGGTCGACGCTTTCGGCGAAAAGGAGATTTTGGGCGAGGTGACGCAGAAAACGCCTCTGGCGCTCGGCAAATCGCAGACGAGCGGCGGGCTTTCGACCAACATCAACGTGCAGGAAGCAAAGGAATTTCGCGTTGTTATTCAATTAAAAGACGTGTCCGATTCGCTGCTCGCAAGCCTGCGCCCGGGAATGAGCGCGACCGCGACGATTACGACCAAAACGGTCGACAACGTCGTCACCGTTCCGCTGCAGG
The DNA here is from genome assembly GCA_035296345.1 of Pyrinomonadaceae bacterium. Taxonomy (GTDB): domain Bacteria; phylum Acidobacteriota; class Blastocatellia; order Pyrinomonadales; family Pyrinomonadaceae; genus JALZHR01. Next base: position 6,108 of record DATHBC010000845.1, read on the forward strand.
CGATTATCGAGAAACAGCCCGAAGCGACGCCGCAGGCGACCATCCAGGGCGATTTGCCCGCCGCTCCGGCTTCGAACGAAAAGCCGAAACCCATCAAAGGCGTCTATGTGCTGGAAGGCAGCAAGGTGAGATTTATCGAGGTGACGACCGGCATCACGGGCGAATCCGACATTCAGATTACCGCCGGGCTTTCCGAAGGTCAGGAAGTGATAACCGGTCCGAGCCGCATTCTGAAAACGCTGAAGGAAAACGACGTCGTCAAGCGACAAACGAAGAAAGAAGGCGACAACGCGAATAAATCTTAAAAGTGAAAAGCGAATAGTGAAAAGTGAATAGCTTGATTTCTTTTCACTTTTCACCGTTCGCTTTTCACTTTTCACTATCTTTATGACCGAATTTACTGAAATTCAAACCGGCGGCAGCGGCGCGCAGGCGGCGGCGGTTCCGGATTCGCTGATTGCGATGCGCAGCATCTGGCGCACGTATCAGATGGGTTCCGAAGAACTGCACGCTCTGCGCGACGTTTCGTTCGACGTGCAGAAAGGCGAGTATCTGGCGATTATCGGACCTTCCGGCTCGGGAAAATCCACCTTGATGAATCTCATCGGTTGTCTCGATTCGCCGTCGCAGGGAAACTACTGGATAAACGGCAATCTGGTTTCCGAGATGACGGACGACGAGCTGGCGCGCATTCGCAACAAGGAAATCGGCTTTGTTTTTCAGACCTTTAACCTGCTGCCGCGCGCGACCGCGCTGCACAACGTCGAGCTGCCGCTGATTTACGCCGGTATCGGCGCGAGCCAGCGACACGAGCGCGCGCAGTCGGCTCTGGCTTCGGTCGAGCTTGGCGACCGCGTGCTGCATCGCCCGAACGAGCTTTCCGGCGGACAGCGCCAGCGCGTCGCCATCGCCCGCGCTCTGGTCAATCGTCCCTCGATTCTGCTGGCTGACGAGCCGACCGGCGCGCTCGACTCGAAAACCAGCGTCGAGATTATGGCTCTGTTTGAAAAGCTGCACGCTGACGGCAACACGATTATCGTCGTCACGCACGAAGCCGACGTCGCCGAGCGCGCGCACCGCGTCCTGACTATCCGCGACGGTCAGATTGAAAGCGACGAGCGCATCAAATGATTGAAAATCTTCCGTCTTACGTCTCCGTGACTTTTATTCTGACGACGTTTCTGACCGTCGGCATTTTTCTTTACGCCATCAAGCGCGGCGCGTTTACCGCGACGGCGACAAAATTTTTAAGCTTCCTGCTTCCCTTCTGGCTGATTTTTCAAGCCACGCTCAGCATCGGCGGATTTTATTTAAACACCGAAGCGTTTCCGCCGCGCCTGGTGCTGTTTGCGCTTTTTCCGGCTCTCGCCTGCATCGCTTTGCTTTTCATTCTCGCCCGGAAAAATTTTATCGAGCGGCTGCCGCTGCAGATTTTAACCTGCCTGCACGTTATCAGGATTCCGGTCGAGCTGGTTCTGCTGTGGCTTTACCAGGGCGGGCAGGTTCCGCAGCTAATGACCTTCGAAGGCAGAAATTTCGATATTTTCTCTGGAATCACCGCGCCGCTCGTCGCCTGGCTCGCCTTTCGCGCCGGAAAAACGAATCGCCCTCTGCTGATAATCTGGAACCTCATCGCGCTCGGACTGCTTTTAAACATCGTCACGAACGCCGTTCTCTCATTTCCCTTCCCGTTTCAACAATTCGCCTTCGAACAGCCGAATCGCGGCGTGCTGTATTTCCCGTTCGTCTGGCTGCCCTCGACGATTGTCCCGCTGGTGCTTTTCTGTCATTTAGCGAGCTTATGGCAGCTTGTCCGAAATAATCGACTTTAAAATACGGAAACAAAGCTAGTTATCAAGAGGAATCCTGTCTAAGCGGCAAAGCGTTAAACTTCAGTCGCGTTCATTCACAAACGGCTTTTCTTCCTTTTTATTGGTATTCAATTACGCGTGTAGTATCATGTATTCTTACAACGACAGTCCGCAAATTCTCTAGCAACGCGTGTTTTTACTTAATTCGAAGGAGCAGTACCAGATGAAAGCAAAATTTATTTACCTCACAATCGCCGGTTTGATGATTGTGTCCTTTTTGATGTTTTGGCGCAGCACCGCGCAGATGCAGTCGAGCCGGATTGACTCGCAAAAATCAAACGACAAGACTTTAGTTCGGGATTCCCGGAGCGCGAAGTTTGACGAGTTAATCGAAAAAGCCTCGCAAAACGGGTCGGTGCGCGTTATCGTCGGGCTGCGCGCCGATGTTCGGGCTGCGGACGGCGAGCTTTCCTCGCCGGCACGGAAACGTCAGCGAACCGTGATTAAACGGGCGCAGAATGATTTGCTCGCAGACCTCGCCGGCTATCGCGTCGCCGGAGTCAAGCGTTTCGATTTCATTCCCTTTCTCGCGGTCGAGGCGGACGCGGCGGCGCTGGAAAAAATAAAGAATTCGCCGCTGGTCGTTTCGATTCAACCAGACCGTCTCGTGCAGCCTTCGCTGACCGAAAGCACGGCGGTCGTGGGCGCGCCGGGCGGCATGGCAAACGGTTTTTCGGGCAGCGGTCAGGCAATCGCGATTCTCGATACGGGCGTCGATAAAAATCATAGTTATTTTGCGGGAGGCAAAGTCGTTTCGGAGGCTTGTTATTCGACGACGACCGGAACCAACCCGGATTTCGACAGCTCGCAGAGTCTCTGTCCGGGCGGCGTTTCCGAATCGACCGCGCCCGATTCGGGACTTCATTGCGACACGGCGCAAATCGGCATCTGCTGGCACGGCACGCACGTCGCCGGAATCGCCGCCGGGCGCGACCCGACGCTCGGACATTACGGCGTGGCGAAAGACGCTTCGATTATCGCCATCCAGGTTTTTTCCAGATTTAACAATCCGAGCAACTGCGGCGGCGGCGCGCCGTGCGTCAGCGCCTACACCTCCGATATTATCAAGGGCTTGGAGCGCGTTTACAATTTGCGCTCGACGTTTAACATCGCTTCGGTGAATATGAGCTTCGGCGAAGGCAATTTCGCCAATCATTGCGACGGCGAAGAACCAGCCCTGACAGCCGCCGTCAATAATTTGCGCTCGGCGGGCATCGCCAGCGTCGTCGCCTCCGGCAACAACGGTTTCACCAGCGCCATCAATTTTCCCGCCTGCATCTCGACCGCCGTCAGCGTCGGTTCGAGCAATGACGGCGGAAACACCACAAATCAGGATACGGTCAACAATTTTTCCAACAGCGGCAATATTTTAAATTTATACGCGCCGGGATTTTTGATTACCTCCGCCGCGCCGAATAACCAGCTCCGCAGCGAAGGCGGAACTTCGATGGCGGCTCCGCACGTGGCGGGCGCGTGGGCGATTCTCAAACAGCAAAACAATGCAGCCCCGGTTTCGCAGGTTTTGACCGCTCTGACCAGCACGGGCAGAATCATCACCGACCATCGCCCCGCGACCGGAAATCGCCGGACGCCGCGCATCCGCGTCGATTCGGCGTCGCATCAGCTCGCCGGAACGAACTGCGTCCGCACGCCGATAGCGAGCAATCAATTCATCGACGCCTTTCTGGATGTCGCCGATTGCGCGGCGGAAGCCGGAGTCAACCGCGACCTTTATTCGTTCAGCGGCACGGCGGGCGGCTCGGCGGCGATTTTAATGAGCTCGTCCGAATTCGACACGTTTTTGTATCTGCTCGACCCGAACGGGCGAATCATCGCCTTTGACGACAACAGCGGCGGCGGAACGAACGCGCGCATTCCCGCTTCGGGCAATTTTATATTGCCTCTGACGGGCAGCTATACGATTCTGGCGACAAAATCCGGCAGCTTTTTCGCGCCCGGAGCCGCGCCGCAAAACGGCAATTACCAAATCGTGATGCTCGCGCCGACGGCGGCTGGCGTTTCGGTCGGCGGGCGCGTTTTATCGCCAAACGGGGCGGGCGTAGCAAATGCGCGCGTGACGGTCACCAGCCAATCCGGCGAAAAGCGCGCGGCAATAACCAACTCGTTCGGATATTTCCGTTTTGAGTCAATCGCGGCGGGCGCGGGCTACGTTTTTGAAATCAGCCACAAGCGTTATTCATTCGCCCCGCGCGTGGTGGATGTCGCCGAAGAACTAAACGAATTGAATTTCACGGCTGAACAGTAGAAGAACGAAGCTTTCCAATGCGGAACGCGGAACGCGGAATCGGTTATGAATTTCGAGGTTTGAATTTTGAATCGGTGATTTCAAACTTTGCTCGGAATGATTATCGGCGGGCTCATAAAATATGAGAAAAGGCGCGATGAAGGATTAGTCTTTCATCGCGCCTTTTCGCACGCTGCCTGCGGATAAATTCCTTTAACTCAGGAAGTTCGGTAAAAATAAAGCCGCTAAGACCGACAGCGCAATCTGGACCAGCCAAATGGTTAAAGTGGAAGTCCAGGCGATAGCCGGCGAAACTTTTTCACCGGCGTTTTTCAAGCCCGTTGCGTTTAACCACAACCAGTAAAAAGCTAAAAGACTGAACGCGCTTAATAAAGTGAATAAAACAGGGCTCTCCGCCGAGTTGACAAGAAAACTCAAATTGTCCTGCACCAGCGAACCCTGACCGATAATCGGGTGTATATCGACCGGGTCTTTGAGAAAAAGAATTATCAGGTTCAGGACGCTGCGAATAATCAGGACGGGAAAAGATGCGTAGACGACAGCGGAAAATGCCTGCCAGAAATTCATCGCTCCGCCCATTGCCAGCGTAAAAACAAAAAATATCGCCGCCAGAACCGCCATCCAGAAAACTTTTCCCATAAAGTCGCTGAATGCCTGCCCCGCGCGGCGAACGGGATTTTTGTTTTCTTCAATCGAAGCGGCGCGGCTTTTTTCGATTTCCGCCCGCATCTTTTCGTCTAAAAACGGCATTTCCTTGGCTTTGTCGATTCCATAATTAACGACTCTTTCAGGCGTCAGGCGGTGAAAAAAAGCGTTGGTATAAATAACGGAAAAAGCCGACATTATCAAAACG
>DATHBC010000846.1:0-4337 GCA_035296345.1 Pyrinomonadaceae bacterium
CGCATCAAAGGCGTCGGCGAAGAAAAATAAAATTTTAGAAAAATATAGATTTATGAAACGTATCTTATTATCATCCGCGGCAATTTTGCTTCTATTGATTTTTGCCTCTGCGGGTTTTGCCCAACAGGGCGAGATTCTGACCAACGCGGAAATCGTCGAAATGGCGCGCGCCGGATTGGGCAAACAGATTATTTTGCAAAAGATAGCCAGCACGGACGGAAACTTCGATATTTCCGCGAAAGCCCTAATCGAACTGAAAAAAGCGGGCGTCGAAGACGAAGTGATTCAGGGCTTGATTGAAAAAAGCCGTGCCGCTCCGGTCAATATCGCGAACCGGCAGCCGCAGGCGGTTTCGACGCAAAGCCAGCCGTCTACGCCCGCAAATATTGAAAATAAAGATTTAATCGAAAACAAAGCGGTCGCGCCCGGCGAAGCTTTGCGAACCGCGAAGACGATTGCGCTGGTTAAATCTTCCCTGCAGCCTTCACGGCAGGCTCTGGAAAAAGAGTTGCTGAGGCGAGCGGACTGGAAAAAGCTGAATCTGACGCTGGTGAGATATAAGGAATCAGCCGATTTGTATGTCGAAATCGGCTACGTCTCGCTGTCTTGGATAACGCACCGGTACGTTTTCCGCGTTTACGACCGCCGCAGCGGCGCGGTTCTGGTCGCGGGCGAAACGACTTCGTGGGGCAGCCTGGCGGACAATCTGGCGCGCGAGATTTCCCAAAAGCTCGGCGCTATCTAGATTGTCGTGAAAATCATTTCTTTTCAGGTTCGCAGCTTGCCAAATTTAGATTTAACGCATAGAATGCCACTTTGCAAAATATTCCCACGCAATATTTGCAGAAATCCAATCTGAAAATTCAATTCGAAATTAAGGAATTTAAATAACTTCAATTCTACGTAAAGGAAATACCGAAATATGAAAAAACTTATCACATCGTTTATCACCCTCGCGTTTATATTAGCGACTACACCTTTTGTTTTAGCCGCCGATTACGATATAGAACTGGTCGTGCAGGACGGAAAAGAATCAAAGGAAACCGACGCGGTTTTACGCGTGAACGAGGATTCTTTTCAAATCATTATCGAGAAACAAAGATTTAAAGCGCACGAAAAAAGCTTTACCTATAAAGACATTAAAACGGCTGATTACTCTTTTTCCAAAAAACCGATGCTTTCCGGCGGCGGAGCGGTCGCCACTGCCCTTTTAGTCGGTTTTATCTTCGCGCTGCCGTTTCTCTTCATCAAAAAGAAAAATCACTGGCTCACGGTTCAGGGCGAAAAAGATTTTGCGGTAATGAAGCTCGGCGCAAGTAATTTCAGAGCAATAGTTGCCGACCTGAAAACTCGCGGGGTGGATGTTAAAGAAGTTAAGGAAGAAGTAAAAGGAAAATAAGCTTTCGTATTGCGCCCGAGGCTGCCGGACATTCTCGCGCAGTAAAGGCTTTCGCCTCATGCGGCTCGACGAAGACAATTTCAGATAAGTCATCGACGAGTTTGAAGCCCGCAAAATTCAGGTCAGAACCAACGCCGAAAACGAAGCTTTAAAAGACAAGAAAAAAGCCGATAAATAAAAGCTTTTTACTTGAGAAAATAAAAAAAGCGTTGCTCTCTTCACCAAGAAAGCAACGCTTTTTCGTTTTCCCAACGATTTAAAACCCGCCGGGCATTAATGAAACGAGCGTTAAGGCACGCTCGCCGAAGAAACCGGCACGTCGTTCGATAAACCGAACTGCACTCCGGCAAATCCAGCCGTGCTCCGCTGCAAATACCACGTTCCGCCTCTGAAAACCGCGAAATCAGTTTTCCCGTCGCCGTCATAATCAGCCGGGGCGGGAACGTCGCCAGCCTGACCGAACTGCAACGCCGCGAATCCGGCTTGACTGCGCTGTAAATACCACGTGCCGTCACGGAAAACCGCGAAATCCGCTCTGCCGTCGCCGTCGTAATCGCCGACGACCGCTTTATCGGAATTGATGCCGAATTGAATTGCGCGGAATCCGTCGCGACTTTGCAAAACATACCACGTGCCGTCTGCCGGGCGAAAGACCGCGACATCAGTTTTGCCGTCGCCGTCGAAGTCAGCCGCCACCGGCTTATCGCCGTTTTGTCCGAACTGCACGGCTCGAAATCCGGCAGTCGATTGCTGCACATACCAGGTTCCGTCCGTCGGGCGAAAGACCGCGAAATCCGCTTTGCCGTCGCCGTCGAAATCTCCGGTTTGCGGAACGTCGCTGGCTAATCCGAATTGAACGGCGGTAAAGCCCTGCGCGCTTCTCAATAAATACCACGTTCCGTCGCGATAAACAGCGGCGTCCGTTTTTCCGTCGCCGTCATAATCGGCGGGCACGAGTTTATCTGAAGCGATGCCGAACTGGAATGCGGCAAAACCAGCCTGACTTTGCTGCAAATACCAGTTTCCCTGGCGGAAAACGCCGATGTCCGCCCGCCCGTCGCCGTCAAAATCAAACTGCGTGCGGCGCGTGACCAGCGGTCCGATGTCGTTTTCAAAGCGAGCGATGGCAAGACGATTATTAAAACTTCCCAAAAGCTCCGTCGTGTCGCCGGCGAAATAACTGTCGCCGGCAACGACGATTTTTCCGTCCGGCTGGAGAGTTACGGCTGAGCCTTTGTCGCCGCTTCTGCCGGTCGTCGGAGGCTGAGCGAAGATGCCGAAATCGACCAAAGTAATGCCGCCGCTGCCGAAACTGTTATCCAGACCGCCGCCGGCGTTGATGCGCATGAGCAGCATGTCCACGTGCGAAACGCCCGGTTCCTGCCGCAAATGGCTTTGACCGGTGACCAAAATTTTCCCGTCCGGCTGCACGATTGTGTCCTCGCCGGACTCATTCCGGTCGTTTATATTCGAGTCGTAAACAAACTTTCCGTCGCCGTCGAAGCTCTGGTCGAGACTTCCGTCCTGATTGTAGCGAACGACCGCAATATCACTGTGCCCGCTGCTGCCGCCGGGAATCGAGGGATTGTACATATCGCCCGTAGCGACGATTTTTCCGCCGGGCGCGAGCGCGATGCCGCGCAAAAGCTCGGACAGATTATTTCCGACCGGAGTGACGACTTTGCCGTCGCCGTCAAAGGTAGCGTCGAGCGTGCCGTTCGGATTGTAGCGCGCCAGTCCGAAATCGTATAGGCTGCCCTGAACCGAAACCCAGCCCGCCACGACTAATTTTCCGTCCGGCTGCAAAACGGAAGCCTGCGCGATGTCGCCGCGCCCGCCGAAATCGGTAAAAACGACTCCGCCGTCGCCGAACCCCGTGTCCTGCGTGCCGTTCGGATTATAGCGGACGACCGCGAAATCATAAGACAAGCCGTCGTTGACGCCGCCCTGCGTGACCCAGCCGCTGACCAGAATTTTGCCGTCCGGCTGAATCGCCACTTCGGTCGCTTCGTCGATGCTTGAAAAGAAATTTTTAACGACGATGCCGTCCGTGTCGAAAGTTGAATCAAAAGTGCCGTTCGGATTAAGTCGAATCACGACGAAAGCCGGGTCTCCGTTTCCGACCGTCACTCTGCCGACGCCGACGATTTTCCCGTCCGGCTGCAGGGCGATGCCGTATAATTTGTCGGTCGAATAGACGTTGCCGTGTTCGTAACGAAACACGCCGCCGTTGGCAAAGCCCGAATCCAGCGTGCCGTTCGGATTGTAACGGACGATGACCAGACTGTCGCCAAGCTGCGAGTCGAAAGCGTAACCGGCAACCAGAATTTTCCCGTCCGGCTGAACGACTATGTCAGAAGAAAAGAAATCATGCCCGAACTGCGGCTGTGAGTTTAGAACGGTTTTTATCCGCCTGCCCTGAACGCCGAACGATTGGTCTAAATCGCCCGCCGCCGCTTCCGCCCGCCCGCCAAAAGAAACGCCGAAAACGACGCAGCAAATCGTTAATGCACATTTGTAAAAGAAAACTCTGGACGCTGTTTTTTTCATAAATAATCCCCTTGAATAATTGCACTTCAAAATAAAAGTCTTTCGATTGAGCGGCAGACAAAAAACGCCGAGCGATATTTGTGCCTCATTAACCAACTACGGCGGCGTGAAAATGAATCACGCCGCCGGCTTATTAACTAAGGAACGAATGCCGCCGCAACCGGCTTATCTTCCGCCAATCCGAACTGCACCGCCGAAAAACCATTTTGGCTCCGCTGCAGATACCACGTTCCGCCTCTGAAAACCGCAAAATCAGTCTTGCCGTCGCCGTCATAATCAGCCGGGGCGGGAACGTCGCCAGCCTGACCGAACTGCAACGCCGCGAATCCGGCTTGACTGCGCTGTAAATACCACGTGCCGTCACGGAAAACCGCGAAATCCGCTCTGC
>DATHBC010000847.1:0-1551 GCA_035296345.1 Pyrinomonadaceae bacterium
CTATATGGTTTCGAGCTTTTTCGTCTCGGTCGCGTATAATTGGTTTATTTATTACCTGATTGCCTACGCCGTCGCCTTTCGCCGCATTTATCGCCTCGAAACGGAAGCGGAAACGAATCAATCGGCGGCGGAATCGAAGAAAGCTTCTTTCGGCGAAGGAGAATTGCAAACGGCGCAAATCTGATGCTGCAAACCGCTACGACAGCCCAAATCATTTTCTGGACCGGCGTCGCCGCGCTTTTTTACGTTTACGCCGGCTACCCGCTCGTGGTTTATTTAATCAGCCGCGCGTTTCCGAAAAACGTCCGGCGCGGGCATTTTGCGCCGCGCGTCACGATTTTAATCACCGCTTACAACGAGGAAAAGGACATTCGCCGCAAGCTGGAAAACACTTTGAAGATTGATTATCCGAAGGAAAAACTGGAAATTCTCGTCGCTTCGGACGGCTCGACCGACCGGACGGACGAAATCGCGCGCGAATTTTCCGTTCAGGGCGTGCGGCTTTTCCGGCAGGAAGGCAGAGTCGGGAAAACCTTCACGCAAAACAAAGCCGTCGAGCAGGCGACGGGCGAGATTATTCTTTTTTCCGACGCGACGACCGATTACCGGCGGGACGTTCTGCAAAAAATCCTGCCGAATTTTGCGGACGAGCGAATCGGCTGCGTCGCCGGTAAGCTGATTTACGTTGACGATTCGCGCTCGACGGTCGGGACGGGCGCGAAAAGCTATTGGAATTACGAGACTTTTTTAAAGGAAAGCGAGTCGCGCGCCTGCTCGCTCATCGGCGCGTCGGGCTGTCTCTACGCCGTCAGAAAATCGGCGTATCAGCCGATGTACCCGGAAGCGTGTTCGGATTTTCTCGTCTGCACCGTCGTTTTCCGGCAGGGTTTGCGCTCGGTTTACGAGCCGCAAGCCGTCTGCACCGAAGAGACCAACCGGCAGGCGACCAAAGAAATGCAGATGCGCGTCCGCGTCATCTCGCAGACGCTGACCGATTTGTGGCGCAACCGCGATATGCTGAACCCTTTTAAAAGCGGCTTTTACGCCGTCCAGCTTTTTTCGCACAAAGTGCTGCGCTACGGCGTTCCCGTTTTTTTATTTCTGATTTTATTTTCGACCGCCTTTCTGTCGGCGCAGTCCGGGTTTTACGCGCTGCTTTTCATCTTGCAGGCGGCGTTTTATCTGACGGCTTTCGTCGCGTGGATTCTGGAAAGAAGCGGCTTTCGCGCGGGCATTCTGGCGATGCCGCTTTATTTCGTGCTGGCAAACGTCGCTTCCGTCGTCGCCTTTTACAAATTCCTGCGCGGCGAGCGATACGCGCGCTGGGAGCCGATTCGCGAAAAGATAAACCATAGAGACGCCGAGGCGCAAAGGGAAATTCAAACGGGATGAACAGGATGAACAGGATAAAATTTAATTCGTGTTATTCATGTAATTCGCGGCTGATTTCTCTTAAAAATCTCTGCGCTTCGCCGACTTCGTAGTGGAAAATTATGGCACAGCAAAAGTTTCCGGAAAAGAGAATCGGGCAAAAAGTGAATGTATCGCCTC
>DATHBC010000848.1:0-8118 GCA_035296345.1 Pyrinomonadaceae bacterium
GTCAAAACGCCCGAACAGTCGGCAGCCGAAGAACGTCGTCGGACGGAAGCTTATCTCAAGCGCGTCGAAGATGCGGAAACGCTCTACGAAGTTCTCGGCGTCGCTCCGCACGTCACGCCGGCGGAAATCAAAACTACGTATTTCGCGCTCGCCAAACGTTTTCACCCGGACATTTTCCACCGCGAAGCCGGCAGCGAAACGCATCGGCGCATTCAAGCCGCCTTTACCGAAATCGCGCACGCTTACGAGATTTTAAAAGACCAGGGCTCGCGCGAGATTTACGATTTTAAAAACCGCGAAAAACTCTCGGCGGCGTCTGTGCGCCCGGCGACCGAGACGCCCAAAACGAAAACGCCCGCCGGTTCACCCGAGGCGCAGGCGACGCTGGCGAAAGAAAGCTTCGACCAGGGCTACAGCCATCTGATGGACGGCAATTACGAAGAGGCGCTGCCGCTGCTGGCGCGCGCCGTTCATCTCGCGCCCGCCAGTGCGCGCTATCACGTATTTTACGGAAAAGTTCTGGCGGTTGACGAAAAATCGGTGCACAAAGCCGAAAGCGAGATGCAGGCGGCAATCAAGCTCGACCCGAACAACTCGGTCTTTCGCATAATGCTCGCCGAATTTTACATCGAAGTAGGGCTGGCGCGGCGCGCCGAAGGTGAGCTGCAACGCCTGCTGGCGATGTTTCCGGGCAATAAAGAAGCGCGTAACCTGCTCGACAGTTTGCGGAAGAAATAGTAAAACTCTATAAATGAGCTTTGAGCTTCGGTCTTTGACCTTTTGAAATTCGTCTTTGACCTTTGACCTTTGAAATTTTAAGTTTAAATGTCGACTGTAAAAACTTAAAACAAAACAAAGGTCAAAAATCAAGGGTCAAAGCTCAAAGGTCAAAGACCGGCTTCATTATGCAACCTGTACAGGAAACAAATCCGCTGGACGAGCGGCTTTCGACGCTCGCCGCCGAGATTGACGAATTTGAAGGCTACGCGCACCCGCACGCGGCGCGCATCGCCGCGCTTGCCGACGCGGTGGCGAAAAAATTCAATCTCTCGCCGCACGACCGTCATTCTCTGCGCCAGGCGGCGCTCGTCCACGACCTCGGCGAAGTCGTGATGAATCGCGATTACATCAAAGCGAGCCGCGTTTTGCGCGAAGACGAGCGCATAGATATGCATCGCCACACGGTAATCGGCGAGCAGGAAGCGGCGCGGCGCGGGTTTTCGCGCGCGGTCCAGCTTCTGGTGCGCTGGCATCACGAATGGTGGAGCGGCGCGGGCTACCCGGACGCGCTCGAACGCGATTTGATTCCGCTCGCGGCGCGAATTTTGCGCGTCTGCGACACTTACGCGGCGATGACCGACGCGCGCCCTTACAAAGCGGCGATTTCCGAATCGGAAGCGAAAAAACATCTGACCGAATGGGCGGGACTGGAATTCGACCCTTCGGTCGTCAAAGCGTTTCTGGAACTGGAAAACTTAAACGAACTCGCCTCGTTCGAGATTACCGAAAAAATTCAAACTCCTGCGCCGGAACCGGAAATTCAAACGCCCGTTGCGGAACCTTTAAATTCCAATGCGTACGCTGACGAGGAGCCGCAGCCGACCGCAACAGCAGAAGCGGCAGGGTCGGTCGAGGAAACTAGAGAAGATTTCAACGCAGGTATTGAAACGAAAGAAGGTTTCAGCGGCGATAATGAAGCGAAAGAAGATTTCAGCCGCGTCGGCGATAGCGGCAGTAATACGGGCGAGCGGCAAAATTCGCCTTATTCCGAGCTTTGGGGTGATGATAAACGCTAATTTGTCTTAAGTATGGTTCCATCAAAAACAACAACATCGCAGGGCTGGCTGGCGTTTGAACTCAACGTTCTGCGGCGCTTGCAGTTTGCTTCCGCCGCGCTGCCTTTTACGGGCGAGCCGAATCTGGGCGCTTATCTGAAGCGCGCCGGCGCGCGCGTGACGGCAAACGATTTGACGCAATCGGCTTTCGTCAAGTCTGTCGCCGCGATTCAAAACAACGGCGAGCTTTTGTCGAACGAAGACGTCGAAATCGTTCTGGAAGACGCCTACGTGCCGCGCTACGAGCTGCAAAATCCGTCGCTTCGGAACTGGTTTAACGAAACCGATGCGTGGTGGTTCGACAACGTGCGCCAGAATATCGAGCGGCTTTCGTCGCTGTTTGCCAGAGCGACGGCGATGACGGTGGCGATGCAGGCGGGCAATTATCTTTTATCTTTCACGGAGGAAACGCGCCGCCTGCGCCAGCCGCTTTCGAGCGTTTTTCGCCGCTTGCATTCGACGTTTCCCGCGCCGGTCAACAACGGTCAAAACAACGTCTGCCAGAACAAAAACGCGATTGATTTCGTCGCCGAAACCCGCACGGATTTGATGTTTCTGCGTCTGCCGCGCGCGCATAACCTGAGCCTGCGCAGCGCGCTCGGCTGGAGCGCATGGCAGGAAGAATGGCTGCAGGCGGGCGACGCGTTCTGGACGGATTTGGAGACGCTGCAAACCGGGCGGCTCGGCACGCACGTCGAAACCAAAAATCAATATCTGCGCCTGGTCGAAGAGCTGCTGAGAACCGCCGCGCACATCGAAAAATGGGCAATCGCCCACACCGAGGACGGCTTTATCTCGACGCACGAACTGGTCGAAGTCATCGGTCGCGTCCGCCGCGTCGATACGATTTTCACAAAAGACTTTTCGGAGCTGACGGGAATGAAAGCCGTGATTATTACGGCGTAAAATCAGCCGCGAAGAATCAGCCACGAAAGAACACGAAAAAGACACGAAATAAAAATTAAGAAAATTTAGCCGCGAATTATACGAATAACACGAATTTATTTTATTTCCCTGATTCGTGTAATTCGTGTTATTCGCGGCTAATTTTCCCTTGGTTCTTATTTCGTGTTTCTTTCGTGTCCTTTCGCGGCTGATTTCTTATGCTTCGGCGGTTGCCGCTTCGGCGTTTCCGACTTTCGTTTTCGAGCTGCGCAGAAACCACAAAACGCCCGCGCTCGCCGAAAGGACGCCGGAGATAATCGTCAGCGTTTCGGGCGAGATGTAATACTGCGAAACGCCCGCAAAATAGCCGGAAATGCTGAACATCGTAATCTCCGCGCCGCGGTCAATCGTCAGAATCCGCCCGCGAATGTAATCCGGCAGCGCGCGCTGCAGCATCGTTTCCTGCACGGCGTATTCCACGCCGACAATCAGGCGCGAAATGAACGTGAAAAACAAAACCAGCCACAGCGAAGGCATAAAACCCGCCGCCGAAAACAAAATGCCGTGAGCCACCAGGCTCCAGCCGATAAAGCCGACCGTAATGTTTTTCCGCTCGACAATCGTATTGACGCGATGCGCGACGAGCATGCCGAAACCCAGACCGAGACCGCTCGCCACCCACAACAGCGCGACCGCCAAATCCGGATTCCACGCCTCTCTCTGCGGAAATGCGACGCCGCCCAGACGCTCGAAGACGATGTTTATCGCGCCGCCGCCCGTCGCCCAGATGATGTTCATCAAAACAATCGTCATGACGAACGGCTCGCGCCAGAAATAAAACATTCCTTCCTTCATCTCGCTGAAAAACGACTGGCGCTCTTTTTTTGCCGTCTCTGTTTCGCGCACGGCTTCTTCCGGAATCAGCCAGATGGAAAAAGCCGAAACCAGAAACGAAACCGAGTTGATGATAAACGCCGCCTTGTAGCCGAAATACGCCGCCGCCAAACCGGCGAGCGCCGACCCGATTGCCATCAGCAAAAAGCGCGACGTAAACATCAGCGCCGTTCCGGCGAAAAGTCCTTCCTTGCCGGAAATATTCGGCGTCGCCGCGTTTTTCGCCGCTTCGAAAAACGCGCCGCCCGCCGACAAAAGAGTCGTGCCCAGATACGCAATCCAGAGGTTTTCCGGCGCGGTGACGAGCAGAAACATCAGCGCGACGAAAACGCGCGCCAAATCCGCCCAAATCATCACCTGACGACGCGAAAAACGGTCGACGAAAGTTCCCGCCAGCGGCATCAAAAGCGAAAACGGCAGCGTCCGGCAGACGACGAAAATGCCCGCCGCCGCCGGAGAAGAATCCGAAACCACGCGAATAAGTCCCAGACCCGCAATAAAGTTAAACCAGTTTCCCAGCTCGGAAATTATCTGTCCCCAGAACAGGTTGCGAAAATCGCGATTGCCTTTTAATAATTGCGCGTATGTTAAGTTCATAAAATCAAGTTCGCGGATAGTTGCAGATAGTTGCGGGAAGTTGCGGGAAGTTGCAGATAGTTAAAAGAAATTTTTTACTCTCCAATTTCTTCTAACTTTCTGCAACTACCTGCAACTTTCTGCAACTACCTGCAACTTTCTGTCAACTTTCTGTTAACTTCCTGTCAACTAAAAAAAGCCGCCAGGCTCGAAACCCGGCGGCTTTAGCCCAAACAATAAAATAAGTTTTCAAGTGCCGGTAAAGCGCGGCTGGCGTTTTTCGAAAAATGCGGTGACGCCTTCTTTAAAATCCTGCGATTTGCCCGATTCAATCTGATAAGCGTGCTCTAAATCAAGCTGCCCGGACAGGTTGTTTGAAAACGAAGCGTTGAGCGTCCGCTTGATGCGACCGATTGAGCCGGTCGGGGCGAGAGCGAGGCGTTTCGCCATCGCCGTCGCTTCGTTCATTAAATTGTCCGCCGGCACGACGCGGTTAATCATACCGATAGCAAACGCTTTTTCCGCCGGAATTGTTTCACCCGTCATAAAAATTTCCGCCGCGAGCTTTTCGCCGACGGCGCGCGGCAGAAAAAAACTGCCGCCGCAATCGGGCGAAAGTCCGATGCGGACGAACGCCTCGTTAAAGCTCGCGTTTTCCGACGCGAAAACGATGTCGCAGGCGAGAGCGAAATTCGTTCCCGCGCCAGCCGAGATGCCCTGAACAGCCGCGACGAAAGGAATCGGCGTTTCGCGAATCAGCAAAATCACGTCGTGCAAAGCCTTTAAAGGCTCTTCCAGAAACGCTTCGATTCTGCCCTCGCGCTGCCACATCGACTGCATCTCGCGCAAATCGCCGCCCGAACAAAACGCGCGTCCCGCGCCCGTCAAGATTATCGCCCGCGCCTTGTCTGCAATCGCCCGCCGGAACGCCGCGTCCAAGTCCCGCGTCAGCCCGAGCGAGAGCGCGTTGAGAGCTTCCGGGCGATTCATCGTGACGACGGCGACCGTTTCATCCAGTTCGTAATTGACGGTTTCTAAATTCATAAAAGTAAAGTGAAAGAGTGAAAACGTGAAAAGGTGAAAAAGTTTCGATGATTACTGTCTCACCTACTTTATCACTCTTTCACTCTTTCACTTTTTCACTTTTTTTAAGCGAAACGCATCCGCGCCTTGCTCGCCTGGTGGCATTCCTTGCATAAGACGCTGCGCCCGACTTTCGGCTGAAACGGCACGTGGTCGTGCTTGCCGCAATGGTCGCAGATGATTTCAAAGCGGGTCGAAGCGCCTGCGCCGCTCACCGCTTTTTTCGAGCGGCATTTCTGACAACGCTGGGGCGTCATCATATTCTGGCGATAAAAAGTTTCCTGCTCTTTTTCCGTAAAAAGAAAAATGTCTTTGCACTGCACGCACGGTATCTCGACATCCGGCATCGCTATTTCTCCTTTAAATAAATTAACGAGAGTTTAGCACAAAACAGGTGAGAAGTGAGAACTGAAAACTGAGAATAAAAACAGTTCTCTGTTCTCAGTTCCCGGTTCTCAGTTTTCAATTCTCAGTTTTCAGTTCTCAGCTAGTGTCGTGACGTGCGCCCGCACGGTTTCGCCGAGCGTTTGCAGGTTATAGCCGCCTTCGAGCGCGGAAACGATGCGTCCCTGACAGGTTTCGTTCGCCCAGTTTTTGACCGTCCGCGTCATCTCCATAAAATCCTCGTCTTCAATCAAAAGCTGTCCGAGCGGGTCTGAGGCGTGCGCGTCGAATCCGGCGGAAATCATTATCAAATCGGGCTTGAAATTTTTAGAAATGCTTTCCAGCGCGCGCGCAAACATTTCCTTCTGCGTTTTCGCCGCGGTTCCGGCTTTCACCGGCACGTTTAAAGTAAAGCCGCGACCGCGACCGAAGCCGATTTCGCCCGAGCTGCCCGTGCCCGGATACCACGGGTATTGATGCTGCGAAAAAAAGAAAACCGTCGGGTCGTCAAAAAAAATTCCCTGCGTTCCGTTGCCGTGATGCACGTCCCAGTCGATAATCGCGACCTTTTCGATTTCCTTGTATTTGTTCTGCGCGTAGCGGGCGGCGACGGCGATGTTGTTGAAAAGACAAAAGCCCATCGGTCGCTCGGCGGTCGCGTGATGCCCGGGCGGGCGCGAGGCGACAAAAGCGTTTTTCGCCTCGCCCTTCATTACCGCGTCGACCGCGAGGCACGCGCCGCCCGCGCCGTATAGCGAAACCTCGAACGACTGCATCGAAATCACCGTGTCGGCGTCGAGCATTTCCACGCCGTTTTCAAAAGCCTGCTCGACACGCTTAAAATGCTGCGGCGTGTGCGCGGCTTGAATAATGCCTTTCGAGACCGGCTCTGCCTGGATTTCGTTAAGGCTTTCCCATAGCGCGCGGTCGTTTTTCAGAGCCTTTATCACGACTTCATAACGCATCGGCGTTTCCGGATGCCCGAAGCCGGTGTCGTGTTTTTGATAAATCGGATGATGGACGATTGCTGTTTTCATATTGAAAATTTATCACAAAAAATTATAACAGGATGAACAGGATAGACAGGATTATTTGTTTTTCTTATCCTATCCATCCTGTTCATCCTGTTTGAATCCGCGCTTAGATAAAAGCCGTTTCGTGCAGCAGCGCGCCCGTTTTAAATCTTTCCAATTTCAAACACGAAACGTCTAAAAACGACGCTTCGCCGCCGAGCACGATTTCCGCCAGCGCGCGCCCCGTCGCGGGCGAGTGCATGACGCCGTGACCGCTGAAGCCGTTGGCGAAATACAAGCCTTCAACGTCGCAGCCGCCTAAAACGGCGTGATGGTCGGGCGTATTTTCGTAAAGTCCGGCGCGGCATTTTTCGCGGACGACTTCCGTTTCGTATAAAAACGGCGCGCGATGCCGCGCCCGCTCGTAAACTTTTTCGATAAAATTTTCGTCGAAATCCGTCGAAAAACCGGGCTTTTCGTCGCGGTCGGGATAAGCGAAAAGAATTTCGTTTTTTGAGTCTTTCGCCGGGCGAAAATGAAATCCGCTGCCCAAATCAATGACCATCGGCAGATTTTCCTGAAAATTTTTCGCGCCCTTAGCCCAGACAATCTGGCGTCGCTGCGGCTCGACCGGCAAATCGATTCCGGCGGTCTGCGCCAGACGCCGCGCCCACGCGCCCGAACACAAAACTATTTTTTCGCATTCGATTCTGCCTTTGTTCGTCTCGACCGCTCTGACTTTGCCGCCCGCGGTTTCGATTGAAAAAACTTCGGTTCCGGTTTCGAGGCGAGCGCCGTTTTCCAGCGCTTTTTTCGTGAACCCTTCCATCACGGCGAGCGGATTGATAAAACCGTCGCGCCCGCCGAAGCTGCCGCCGCGGACGTCCTCGCAGTTCAAGCCTTTGACGATTTCGGCAATCGCCCGCGTATCGACGATTTCCACCTCGCGGACGCCGAGCGATTTTTGCTTTTCGACATTTCGTTTCAAATAATCGAACTGCTTTTCATCGGTCGCAAAAAACAGGTAGCCGCGCGGTTCATAACCGCATTCGACGCCCGTCAGCTCATCGAATTTCCTGAAAAAATCCAATGAATAAAGCGACATTTTGATATTAATATCGGTTTCAAACTGCGCCCGCACACCGCCCGTCGCCTTTCCGGTCGAGCCTTTCCCCTGCGCTTTCTCGCGCTCCAAAATCAAAACGTCTTTCGCGCCGCGCGTCGTCAAATGATACGCCGCGCTCGCGCCGATTACGCCGCCGCCGATAATGACAATTTCGGGTTTTTTCATAAAACTTCAGCCGCAGAGCGCACAGCGAAAGCGAGTAAAATTGTCCTCCGTGTTCTCTGCGGCTAATAATTTACCTGGCGAAAACCTGCGAAAAATCGGCGAAGGCTTTAAATTCCAAAGCGTTTCCGCTCGGGTCGAGAAAAAACATCGTCGCCTG